>DASVAW010000043.1 GCA_036376135.1 Candidatus Polarisedimenticolaceae bacterium
GTTCGGGACCGCCCAGCTCGGCATCCCCGTCAGCACCACGCACGTGATCAGTGGCGCGATCGTCGGCGTCGGCGCGATCCAGCGGATCTCCGCCGTGCGCTGGGGGATCGCCGCCCGCGTCGTCTGGGCGTGGGTGCTCACGATCCCGATGTCGGCGCTCGTGGGCGCCGGGAGCTATTGGCTGATCTCGCTCGTTCGATAGGCTGCGGGGTCAGACCCCTGCGGGGGTCTGACCCCATCCTCGCATCCTCGTCAGTTGCTGGCGACCGCGCCGTGCTCGGCGCTCATGTGCCCGTTCACCATGGCCGCGTAGACCGCGTCGGGGATCGCCGCGAACTTCACTTCGAAGTTCTTCAGCTGGCGGCCGCGCTTCACGGTGTACACGCCCTGCGCCCCGGCGTGGGTCTCGGCCCGGAGCGCCTGGATCCGCTCCCAGTTCCCTTCCTTGTAGGCGACGCCGTTGAAGCCGAGGAGGATGTCCCCGGCCTTCACGCCGGCTGCTTCCGCGGGGCTCGCGGGGGCGACCTTCGTGACGACGAGGCCCTTGTCCGACTTGTCGGCTTCGATTCCGGACCAGCCCTGGGCCTTGAGGGCCGCGAAGTGGCGCTGGCACTCCTCCTTGGAGGCGGTGCAGGGCTTCCCGTCTCCGGCGAAGGAGGCGGCGAAGGCGACGGCGACGAGGACGGCGGCGGCGGTGCGGAACGTGCGGTGCATGGTGTTCTCCTTTTGGGTTCGGTTCACGCCCGCAAGGTACGGATCCGCGCTGTAAGAGTCGTCGGCGTCGCGGTAAAACGTGGTCAAAGGCGTAAAGGGTTCGTAAACGCCCGATTTGCTAACCTTGCGCCTCCACGCGGAGTGCGACGTGAGTCAACCTTACGATCCGAGTTCGTTCGAGCCTCGCTGGCAGCGGCGCTGGGATGCCGAGCGACCGTTCCGGACGCCGAATCCCGGCGAGGCCGGCTTCGATCCCACGAGACCGAAGTACTACGTCCTCGACATGTTCCCGTATCCGTCGGGATCCGGCCTGCACGTCGGACACCCGATCGGCTACATCGGCACCGATATCGTCGCGCGGCGCAAGCGCATGGAGGGATTCAACGTCCTCCACCCGATGGGCTGGGACGCGTTCGGGCTCCCCGCCGAGCAATACGCCATTCAGACGGGCAAGCACCCTCAGCAGACCACGCGCGAGAACATCGCCAACTTCCGCCGCCAGCTGAAGCTCATCGGCCTCTCCTACGACTGGGATCGCGAGTTCTCCACCGCCGATCCCGGGTATTACCGCTGGACGCAGTGGATCTTCGCGCGCCTGTACGACCGCGGGCTCGCGTATCCCGCCGAGATGAGCGTCTGGTGGTGCGAGGAGCTCAAGACCGTCCTCGCGAACGAAGAGGTCATCAACGGACGCTCCGAGCGGGGGAACTACCCTTGCGTGCGCCGCCCGCTTCGTCAGTGGATGCTCCGCATCACGGCGTACGCGGAGCGGCTCCTGTCCGACCTCGAGGAGCTCGACTGGCCCGAGTCCATCAAGGCGATGCAGCGCGAGTGGATCGGGCGCTCCGAGGGGGCGGAGATCGATTTCGGCATCGAGGGCCGCGAAGGCTCGCGATTCACGGTGTTCACGACGCGCCCCGACACGTTGTTCGGAGCGACGTTCTGCGTGCTCGCCCCGGAGCACCCGCTCGTCGGCGCGATCACGACGCCGGACCGGCGGCGCGCCGTCGAGGGGTACATCGCGGCCGCCGCCTCGAAGTCCGACCTGGAGCGCACCGACCTGGCCAAGGAGAAGTCCGGCGTCTTCACCGGGGCGTACGCCCGGAACCCGCTGCTGCCCGCGGACGATCCGAGGGCGCGCGTGCCGATCTGGATCGCCGACTACGTGCTGATCAGCTACGGCACGGGCGCGATCATGGCCGTCCCCGGGCACGACACCCGCGACCACGAGTTCGCGAACAAGTTCGACCTGCCGATCGTCGAGGTCGTGCGCCCCCCCGCCGGGGTGGACGGGCTCGCCCAGGGGGTCTGTTTCACGGGCGACGGGATCGCCGTGAACTCGCCTCCGATCGAGGGCCTGCCGACCCCCGACGCGAAACGGCGGACGATCGAGCTCCTGACGGCGGCCGGCGCGGGGCGGGGCGTCGTGCGCTACAAGCTGCGCGACTGGTTGTTCAGCCGCCAGCGCTACTGGGGGGAGCCCTTCCCGCTCCTTCACCTCGAGGACGGCACCATCGTGCGCGTTCCCGACGACGCGCTCCCGGTCCTGCTCCCCGAGATGGAGGACTTCACGCCCTCTTCGGACGGCTCCGCGCCGCTCGCCCGCGCGAAGGAGTGGCTGCACACGACCGACCCCGCGTCGGGCAAGCCCGCGCGCCGGGACACGGACACGATGCCGGGATGGGCGGGATCGTGCTGGTACTGGCTGCGTTTCATGGACCCCCACAACGCCGACGCGGCGTTCTCGCGCGAGGCGGAAGGTTACTGGGGGCCGGTCGATCTCTACGTCGGCGGCGCCACGCACGCGGTGCTGCACCTGCTGTATGCCCGCTTCTGGCACAAGGTGCTGTACGACGTCGGCCTCGTGCACACGAAAGAGCCGTTCCGGAAGCTGTTCAATCAGGGGCTGCTCGGCGCCCCGGCCTACCAGGACGCGGGGGAGCGCTGGGTGCACGTCCGCGACGTCGAGGAGCGCGACGGCGCGTTCGTCCGCCGCGCCGACGGCGCCCCACTCCTGCAGGTTCATACCGCCATGTCGAAGTCGAAGGGAAACGTCGTGAACCCCGACGACGTGATCGCGGAATACGGCGCCGACGCCTTCCGGCTCTACGAGATGTTCATGTCGCCGCTGGGGGACGCGCGCAGCTGGGACTCGAAGGGGATCACGGGATGCCGGAGGTTCCTCGAGCGGGCGTGGAGGCTGCTCGTCGATCCGGAGGGGGACGCTCCGGTGCGCCCCGAGTTCCGCGCGGACGCCGCGCCGAAGCCCCTCGAGGGGGAAACGTTGGCCGTGGAGCGGGCGCTGCACCGCTGCCTCAAGCGCGTCGACGACAGTTTCGGCCCCTTCTCGTTCAACACGGCGATCGCGGGGTTCATGACCTTCATGAACGACGTCGCCGAGCACCCCGGGGCCATGACGCGCTCGCAGGCGGAGCGGTTCGTGCTCGCCCTCGCGCCCTTCGCGCCGCATTTCGCCGAGGAGCTGTGGGAGCGGCTCGGCCACGCCGGCGGGATCGTACGCGCGCCGTGGCCGGCCTGGGATCCGGCCTATCTCGAGGAGGACACCTTCGAGCTCGTGGTCCAGGTCCTCGGCAAGGTGCGCGGCCGCGTGCTCGCGCCGCGCAACGCGCCGCAGGCGGAGCTGGAGAAGCTCGCCGCCGAGGCGGTTCCCGCGTGGCTCGAAGGAAAGACGCTGGTCAAGACGATCGTGGTGCCGGGGAGGCTCGTGAACTTCGTGGTGCGCTGACGCCGCGCGTCAGGCCGGCAGGGTGACCTCGAACGCGCAGCCGCCCCCCTCGTCGAGGAGGCGCACCTCGCCTCCGTGCAGCTCGGTCACCCAGCGGACGACGCTCAGTCCCAACCCCCCCGTCCCCGCGCCGCCGCTCTCCGCCGCGCGGTAGAACCGCTCGAAAAGGCGCCCCCGATCCTCCGCGGGCACCCCGGGCCCGCGGTCCGCGATCACGACGCGGGCGACGCTCCCTTCGCGGGCGACGCGGATCGAGACCGGTTCCCCCGCGGGCCCGTGCTTCAGGGCGTTGTCGACGAGGTTGAAGACGACCAGGCGCAGGAGGTTCGCGTCACCCGAGACGATGACCTCCGGCTCGGACTCGAGGTCGAACGTCACCCCCCGCTCCGAGGCCACGACCTCGAAGCCGCCCACGGCGGATTCGACGAGCGCGGAAAGATCGACCGGAAGCCTCGCGACCGGGTAGGGCCGTCCGGGGACCTCGCGTGCGAGCGCGAGCAGCCCCTCGACGACGGCGTGCAGGCGCACGATCTCCTGCAGGTTCTCGCGGAGCAGGCGCCGGTACTCCTCGGGGTCGCGCTCGCGGCGCAGCGCGACCTCGATCCCCGCGCGGAGCACGGAGAGGGGATTGCGAATCTCGTGCGACGCGTCGCCCGTGAAGCGGCGCATGGACTCGAGCACGGCCTCGAGCCGCGCGAGCTGGTCGTTGAACGCGGATGCCAGGACCGCCACCTCCTCGACCGTCCCGCGGGGGGCCCGCAGCCGCGCGTCGAGCCGGGCGGGATCGAGCGCGCGGATGTCGTCGACGAGGTCGTCGAGCGGTCCCAGCGCCCGCCCGGCGAGCGCGCGTCCGCCGACCGCCGCGAGCGGGATGACGACGAGCCCGGCGAGCGCGAGCCCGGCCGCGAGCGCGAGCTCGCGCGCGCGCAGGGGCGCGAGCGAGCCGATGGCCTCGACGGCGAGTGGTCCCCCGGGATCGGTCACGGCGTGCCGCACGAGGAGGTACGGGCCGCCCCGGTTGAATTCCACGACGATCACGCGTCCCGCCGCCTCGCGCGCGGTGAAGGGGGGCACCGGCGGGATGCCCGGCGTGGCCGCGATCACCACGCCGTCGCGCAGAACCCGCAGCCACATCGGGACCGGCAGCTCCTCGAGCTTCCCGAGCTCGGGCGCGTCGAGCCGACCGCTCTCCGCCACGAAGCGCGCGAGCTCCTCGGCCTCGGTCTTCAGCGTCAGCGTCGCGAACTGGCGCGCGGTGGAGAAGGCGTACAGCCAGCCCATCGTCGCCGCGGCGCCGTACAGGACGAGCAGCGCCCCGGCGAACCACCACGCCAGTCGCGCGCGCAGGGTCCGGCGGCGACTCAACCCCGCGCTTCCTTCGATCGGAGGGCGTAGCCGATCCCCGGCTCCGCGAAGATCAGCTTCGGCGCCCCCGCGGCGTCGAGCTTCCGGCGCAAGCGTGTGACGATCACGTCGATCGTGTTCGAGCGTGCCTCGTAGGCCCGGTCCCAGACGTGCTCCGCGATCCGCCCGCGGGAGAGGACGACGTCCGGGTGGAGCATGAAGTACTCGAGCAACGAGAACTCCTTCGGGGACAGGTCCAGCGTCGTATCCGACCAGCTGGCGTGCCGGGCCTCCCGATCGACCCGCAGCGGCCCCGCCTCGAGGACGCGGCGCGGCGGCGCCGCTCGCCGGCGCAGCAGGGCGCGCGCGCGCGCCAGGAGCTCCTCGAAGGCGAAGGGCTTGGTGAGGTAGTCGTCGGCTCCCGAGCCGAGACCTTCGACCTTGTCCTCGAGGAGATCGCGCGCGGTGAGGATCAACACCGGCGTCTCGACGCCCTCGCCCCGCCAGTCGCGAAGGAGGTCGAGCCCCGATCCGTCGGGCAGCATGAGGTCCAGGAGGACCAGATCGTATTCGGTGACGATCGCGAGCTCGCGCGCCTGAGCGAGGGTCGCGGCGTGATCGACCGCGAACCCCTCCTCCCGCAGGCCTCGCCCCGCCCGTTCGGCGAGGCGGCGCTCGTCCTCGACGAACAACACGCGCACCGCGTCACTATAGCCCTCCCCGCGCGTTCATGGCGCGTTCACGGCCGTCCCCTAGCTTGCAGGGAGCGTCCCGAAGGACGCCGGGAGGATCCATGCGAATCGGTTCCGTGCTGCTCGCGTTGACCGCCGTGGTTCCCGTGGCCGCCGCCGCGCCTCACGCCCTCACGCTCAGCCCGGAGCGCTCGAAGGTCACCTTCGTCCTCGAGGCGACCGGGCACGACGTCGAAGGGACGCTCGCGCTCAAGTCCGGCGCCGTTCGATTCGATCCCGCGACGGGGGAGGCCTCGGGGGAGCTCGTGGTCGATCTCGTGACGGCGCAGACCGGAAACAAGAGCCGCGACAAGACGATGCACCGGGAGGTGCTCGAGGACGGCTCCTGGCCGCTCGCGACGTTCCGGGCGACCCGGTTCCGGGGAACCGTGCCCGCCGAGGGGGACGGGGAGGTCGTGCTCGACGGGGTCCTGAGCCTCCACGGCGCCGACCACAAGATGACCCTCACCGGGAAGGTCCACGTCGCGAAGGGAGCGCTTGCCGTGGACGCCGACTTCCCGATCCCGTTCGTCGAGTGGGGGATGCACGACCCGAGCTGGTTCGTGTTGAAAGTCGCGAAGGTCGTGAAGGTCCACGTGCACGCCGAGGGCGATCTGCGGGTGGCCGAGTGAATCGAGGGCTCAGGCTCCTCGACGGCCCGGACCGAAGGCGCGTGCGCCGCGCCTTCGGCACCCTCCTGCGTCCGTCGCCGTCCCTCGAGCCGCACCTCGCGGCGGTCGTGGCCGAGGCGACGGGGAACCCCGGGAGCCTCGCACGCGCCCAGCTCATCTACGGCGTCGCGACGGGCTCGGGGCTTCCGCCCGGCGACGCGTTGCGGCTCGCCACGGCGATCGAGTATTTCCATGCCGCGTCGCTGATCTTCGACGACATGCCCGCAATGGACGACGCGACGACGCGTCGCGGGAGGACCTGCCCCCACGTCGCGCACGGCGAGGCGGCCGCAACGCTCGGAGCGCTCGCGCTCATCACCCGGGCGTACGCGTTGCTGTGGGAGGCCCTCGAGCGGATTCCGGCGTCCCGCCGCCGGAGGGTCGGCGCGCTCGTCGCGGAATGCCTGGGCGCGGAGGGGATCCTCGACGGGCAGGCGCGCGACGTCCACTTCGACCGGCGCGCTCGCGCCGACGAGGTCTTGCGCGTGGCCTCCGGGAAAACGGTCCCGCTCATCCGGCTCGCCGTGGTCCTCCCCGCGATCGCGTCGGGAGCGCCCGCGTCCACCGTCCGGCGGCTCGAGACCCTCTCCCGCGCGTGGGGGCTTTCCTACCAGATCCTCGACGACTTCAAGGACCTCCTGCTCACCGACGCGGAAGCGGGGAAGACGACGTCGCGCGATCGTCGCCTGGGCCGGCCGAATCTCCCGCAACGCGCGGGGACGCGTCGAGCCGTCGCGCGCCTCGACGCCCTGCTCGCGCAGGCGCGGGTGGCGCTGGACGCGGCTCGGCTCCCCGGGCGGGCGCTGCAGCCGCTCGCGCGCCTTCACGACACGCTCGAAGGGATGCGCGAGGAGGTCCTGGCGCGGATCGGCCGGATCGCCGCTTGACCCCTCTCGGTGTCGCGCAGCGGCACGCGGCGCTGTGGCTTGTCGTCGCTTGCGGGTTCGGGCTCGCGATGGCGACGCTGCTCGTCGCGCCGGCCCTCGGCGCGGCGCTCGGTCCCGCGACCTTCGGGAGGCTCGCGTCCGTCCACCTCGACACCGCGCTTTACGGATGGTGCGCCCTCCCGCTCGTCGCGCTGCTGCTCCGGGCGTACGACCCGGGGACGAAGGCGTGGTCGCGGGCGGCGGAGTGGATCGTTCAACTCTGGTCGGGCGCGCTCCTCATCGGAACGGTCGCGTGGCTTTCGGGGATTTCGAGCGGGAAGGTGTTCCTGGAGTGGAGCGGGCTCGCCCGCGGCGCGTTCCTCGCGGCGCTCGTGGCGCTCGCGGGGCTCCTCGCCGCGGGGGCCTTCGCCCTGAGCGGCCGTCCCGGGCACGGTGGGCGGGTTCTGCTGTGGATCGGGTTGGCGGCGGTCCCGGGAGCGCTGGCCCTCGCGACGAGCCCGGCGTCCTATCCGCCGGTGAATCCGGCGACCGGCGGGCCGACCGGCGCGGATCTTCTCGGCAGCTCCCTCGCCGTCGTTGCGATCGTGCTCGTGTTCCCGTTCCTGCTCGGGCTCGCCGAACCCCGACGGGCCAAAGAAGCGATCGGCCCCGCCGTCGCACTCGCCCTGCACCTCCTGGCGTTCCTTGCAATGGGCCGCGGCGACCACGGCCATCGCGAGGTCGTTCAGGCCCTCGCCGTCGCCTCCGTCGTGGTCTGGCTCCCCGTGCTCGCCTGGTGGCTGCGTCGATTCGCCTGGCCCGAAGGGGCGCGACGCTGGAAGCTCGCGCTCGGAGTCTGGGCGATCGCACTCGTCGCGTCGGGGACCGGGAGCTTCGTCCCCGGAGTGCTCGAGCGGGTGAAGTTCACGAACGTCCTCGTCGGCCACGCGCACCTGGCGATGGCGGGGGTGGCGAGCGCGCTCGGCGGGCTCGTCTGGACGACCGCCGCCGGGGGTGGCGGCGGTCCGTTCGGCGCGAAAGGACCGTTCATCGGCTGGCAGGTCGGTTGCGCCGCGCACGTCGTCGCCGCGACCGCGGCCGGCGTACGGGAGGTGCTCGTCCCGGGAGTGCTGTTCCGATCGGACCCTTGGATCGACGGGTTCTACGCCGCGCGGCTCGCGGCGGGGGCCGCGATGGCTTGGGCGGCGTGGGCCTGGCTGCGTGGGTCCCTCGAGGATGGGGCATGAGCTGGAATGCGGGCCGGTTGCTGCTGACGGGCTCGGGGATCTGCGACCTCGCGACGGGGGCGGCGCTCGTCACCGCGCCGGCATGGGTTTTCGCCGTGCTCCGACTCCCTGCGCTACCCGAGGAGTCCTGGATCCTCATGCGCTGGTTGGGGGTGTTCGTCGGCTGCGTGGGGTTCGCGGGGGTGTGGCCGAACTTCGCGCCGGCCCGGCACGCCGCCGCCGCGGAGATCACGACCGTCGCGCGTCTGGCCGTCGCGGGTTTCCTCGCCGTCGCCGTGTGTGGGAACGCCCTTCCCTCGGCCTGGCTTCTCGTGGGGACGTTCGACGCGATCGTCGCCCTGGCGCAGCTGGCGTTCCGGGCGCGCGGCGATTACGCCTAGGGACGCCGTGCGGAGCACGCTCGCCCGCAACTCGAGAGGGATCGCCGCGGTCGCGGCGACGTACGCCCTCTTCCTCCTGCACACGCAGTTCGGCTTCCTCGAGCAGGCGCGCCGCGTCCTCGATTCGCCGGAGAAGGTGCGGGTGGTCATGGCGTGCATGGGAATCGCGGGGCTCGCCGCGAGCGGCGTCTCGGCGCGCTTCGCGCACGGGCGCGACGCGGTGCGCCTGGCGCGCGGGCTGCTCGCGGCTTCGGCGGCGATCGCCGTCGTGAGCGTGGCCGCGTCGGGATTCGTCGGGCTGTGTTCGGCCGCCGGGGCGATCGGGGCGTCGATGGGGGGCGCGACGGTCGCCCTCGCGCTGGCGCTCCCCGCGCTCCTCCCGGCCGGACGCGCGGGTCTTTCGATCGGCCTCGGAACCGGGATCGCCTACTTCGCGAGCAACCTCCCGTGGCTGTTCGAGGGCTCGACGTGGACGCGCGCGGCGATTCCCGCCGCCTTCGCGCTCGCCGTCGCCGCGGCGCTGCGGCCGGCAGCCGGTCCTGCGACGGTGCCCGCCCGCGGGCGAGGGGTCCCGCTCGTTCTCCTGGTCGCGGCGCTCGGGGGGCTCGTCGCCCTCGACGCGTGCGCCTTTGCGGTGATTCAGACCACCCCCGGGTGGAAGGAGGTCACGTGGGGCGGCCCGGCGCGGACGTTGCTGCAGGGGAGCGCGCACCTCCTCGCCGCGATCGCGGCGGGGGTGGCCCTGGACACGGGAGCGTTGGCGGGGCTGCTCGTCGGCACATGGGGGCTGTTCGCCCTCGCGTTCGGGTGGCTGCTCTCCGGTTCGCCGCTCGCGGCGTTCGCGGGGCCGTTGTATGCGGCGGGCATCTCGACCTACTCCGCCGCACTGGTGTTCGCCCCCGCGTTCGCCCCGCGGAAGGAGCCGGCGGCGCTGCGTGCGGCATTGCTGTTCGGCCTCGCGGGGTGGGCGGGCTCGGCCGCAGGGGTCGGCGCGGCCCAGGACGTCGGCACCATCCCGGTCGCGCTCATCGCGATCGCCGGAGGGTTCGCGCTCGTCGCGGCGCTCGCGGCGGCGGGAATCAGGGCGGCCGCGTTCGCGCGCACGTTCGGGGCGACCGCGGCGATCGGCGCGCTCGGGGGATTCGTCGCGTGGACGACGCACCTTCCGCCGCACCACGAGGCGGGCGCCCCTCCGTCGGCGTCGCGAGGGCGGGAGGTCTACGTCGCCGAAGGGTGCGTGCATTGTCACTCCCAGTACGTGAGACCCGGCACGCGCGACGAGACCGACTGGGGGCCGTACCGCCCCCTCGACCGGACGCAGCGCCCCTTGCTCGTCGGGAACCGCAGGCAGGGGCCCGATCTCGCCAACGTCGGCCTTCGGCGCGCTCCCGCCTGGCAGACCGCGCACCTGGTCGACCCGCGCGGACTGGCCCCGGGCTCGCGCATGCCGTCGTACGCGCATCTCTTCCGCGACGGTCGGGGAGCCGACCTCGTCGCCTACCTGTCGACGCTCGGATACGGCGGCGATGCGGGTCGCGCCGCGGCGATCGCCGACGCGCCGACTCCCGATCTCGGGTCGGCCTCGTCCGCCCGCGGCGCGGCGCTCTTCGCGACGTACTGCGCCGCCTGCCATGGCGCCGCCGGACGCGGCGACGGCCCGCTCGCACCACGGCTCGGCGTGAGGCCTGCGGACCTCGCGAGCCTTCAGGACCGCACCCCGGCCGGCCTCTACCGCTCGATCCGGTTCGGGCGGGCTCCGACGCCGATGCCCGGGCACGAGACCCTGCCCGAGCGCGACCTCGCCGACCTCGTCGCCTTCGTGTCGAACGGAGCGCGCCGGTGACGTTCCGGGAGCGTGCGTTCGGCGCGGCGGCGCGGCTCGCCGTTCGGCGGCCGAAAAGCGTCCTCGCGAGCGCGGTCCTGCTGGCCGTCGCCGCCACGACGTACGCGGCGACGCATCTGGGCCTGAAGACCTCGAATCTCGACCTCGTGGATCCGGACCTCCCCGAGGTCGCGCGATTTCGCGCCTTCGCGGAGGTTTTCGGGACCCCGAACGTGCTCGTGGTCGTCCTCGAAGGAGGCGACGAGCCGGCAAGGCGCGAGGCGGCGGTGCGCGTCGCGGACGCGGCTCGGGGCCGCCCCGGCGTGCGCGCGGCGATGGGACGCCTCCCCTACGACGGGGCCGTGCTCGCGTTGCTGCGGGTCGATCCGTGGTTCGCCTCGGAGCAACGGGACCGTTACTACGTCTTCGTGCAGCCCGACGACCCGCACGCGGCGGCGACGACGATCGAGCCCTTCGTGCGAGGCGTGAAAGCGGCCGTTGAAGGAGCCGGGGTCGACCGCCTCGGCGTTCGCGCGGGGTACACGGGTCTTCCGCAATACGCCCTCGACGATCGCGACGTGATCCAGCGGGACCTCGCGGGGCTGTCGGCGCTCTCGTTCGTTCTCGTGGGCGCGATCTTCGCGTTCGCCTTCGGCGAGTTCCTGCGGCCGATCTGGGCGATGGCGCTCCTCGCCCTGGCGGCGGCGGTCGTCCTCGCCTTGGCGGCCGTCGTTCCCGGGCACCTGACGCTGCTCTCGGCCTTCTTCTTCTCGGCGTTGTTCGGCCTCGGGAGCGACTATGGGATCTACGTGATCGACGCGGTCGAGGAGCGGCTTGCCGACGGGGCGTTGCTGCCGGAGGCGATCCAGGGCGCGGTCGTGTTCCTCGCGCCGGGGCTCGCGACCGAAGCGCTCGCGACGGCGGCGGCGTTCCTCGTGCTCGTTTTCTCCGGGTTCCGCGGGTTCGCCGAGCTGGGCGTCATCGGCGCCGCCGGGATCGCGATCGCGCTCGCGTCGATGGTCTTCTGGCTCCCCGCCGCGCTCACCTTCGTGAAGGGTCGCCGTCGCGAGCGGAAGGTGGGGGAGCGTCGCCTGGGCCGCCTGCTGCTGGCCGTCCAGCACCCGGCCGTCGCGGTCGCGATCGCGCTCTTCGCCCTCGGCGGGTTGTCGCGCGGGCTGCCGCCGTTCGACGGGGACTACCTGAACCTGCAGCCGCGCGACTCCGAGGCGGCGCGCCTCGAGCGCGAGATGGTCGCGCATTCGCGGTTCTCGCCGCAGTTCGCGGCGTTCGCGGTTCCCGACGCCGCGGCGGCGAAGGCGCTGACCGAAAAGCTCCGCCTCGAGGAGACGGTCGCCGAGGTCCGCTCGGCGTCGGATCTCACGCTCCTCGACGCCGCGGCCCTGCCGATCGCCGCCGAGCGCGCCGCTTTTCGCGCGGGTTTCGTCGCTCCGGACGGGCGCCTGGCCGTCTACGCCTACCCCAACGGCGATGTCTGGGACCCCGAGTTCCAGGAGCGGTTCCTCGATGCGATGCGCGCCCTCGACCCCCAGGCGACGGGGATGCCGTTCCTGGGGCACTTCATGATCGACCTGTCCCGCCGCGCGCTGCGGATCACCGGGGCGCTCGCGGGCCTCGTCGTCCTGATCCTCGTGACCCTCGAGTTCGGCCTCACGCGCTGGACCGCGCTCGCGGTCGCGCCGACGTTCCTGGGGGTCGCCGCGATGCTCGGCGTGATGCGGGCGACGGGGCTGGCGTTCAATCCGATCGACGTCATGGCGCTTCCGGTCGTGATCGGGACGGCGGTGGACAGCGGCGTGCACGTCACCCACCGGTTCCTGGCCGAGCGGGGCGATTTCGCCCGCACGCTCGCGGGAAGCGGGCGCACCGTCCTGGTCAGCGCGGCGACGACGCTCGCGGGGTTCGGGACGCTCGCCTTCACCTCCCACCGCGGCCTCGCCTCGTTCGCGCTCGCGATGACGATCGGCGTGGTCGCCGCACTCGCCGTCTCCGTGTTGTCCCTTCCGACCTTCCTGCGGTGGGCGGCGCCGGCGGAGTGGAGCGCCGAGTGACGCACGACCGTTACGCGGAGTTCACGCGCGCGTACTTCCGCGGCTGGAGCGGGGCCTACGACCTGTTCGCGCTCCCCGTCGGATACGCCTACGCGGCCGCCGTGCGGGAGACCGGGGCCGAGCGGGGCCGGCGCATCCTCGATGCGTGCGCCGGGACCGGCGAGATCGCGCGACGGCTTTCCCGCCGCGGCGCGGAGGTCGTCGCGATCGACTTCACGATGGAGATGCTCGCGCGCGCGGCCCGCAAGTGCGGAGAGGCGGTGCGTCCGGTCGTCTGCGACGCCCGCCGCCTCCCGTTCGCGGACCGGTCCTTCGACGCCGCGGTCCTGTCGTTCGCCCTGCACGACATGCCGCGTCGTGTCCGGTCGGAGGTGCTTCGCGAGGTCGCCCGGACGACGAGGGAGGGGATCGTGATCCTCGACTATCGGGTGCGGGCCGACGGAGTCTGGCCTCGCATTCTCGCCACCTTCGAAACGCCTTACTTCGGAGCGTTCGCCCGCGAGGGCGTCGAGGAGGCGATTCGAGCCGCGGGGCTTCCGCCGCCGTTGCGACGGAAGCTCCCGGGCCCGTTCGGCATCTGGCGCGTGGCGCCCTGACGGTCAGTTCTTCGCGACCGCGGCGTGATCCTCGGCCATGTGCTCCTTGACCATCGCGGTGTAGACCTCCTCGGGCATCGTCGCGAGGCGGACCTCGACGTTCTTCGCCTTGCCGTTCCGCTGGATCCCGTAGGTCGCGGTCGAGCCGGACTTCAGCTCCTTGCGGGCCGCCATCACCTTCTCCTTGTTCTCGTCGGAGTAGGTGATGCCGTTGAACGAGAGCAACACGTCGCCCTTCGCGATCCCCGCGGTCTCGGCGGGGCTTCCCGGAACGACCTTCACGACGACGAGGCCGGCGTCGGACTTCTCGGCGAAGATTCCGGACCAGCCCTGCGACTTCATCGCGGCCATCCCCTTCTCGCATTCGGCGGCGCTGGCCGTGCATCCGCCTTCCTTCTTCGCGGAAGCGGCGACGGCATGGGCGGACTTCGCGTTCTTCTCGCACTCGGGTCCGCCCGCGATCACGGGGGCGGCGGCGAGGGACACGATCGCGGCGACGGTCAGGATCCGATCGACTTTCATGAAGCCTCCTTGGCCCCGCGGGGCCGGACGTCAGGCGGACGTGACGGAGGCTACGGCCCCGGCGCGTAACGGTCGCGCACGCGGGCGTAAAACGTCGTCAAATCGGTAAAGACCTCGTAAATCCGGGCCTAGAATCGCCAGCTCGTCGTCAGGAAGAGCTGGTCGTTGTCCTCGTCGTCGCCGGCGGTGTGGTCCCAGGCGAACGTCACGTAACCGCGGCGTCCCACCAGGAGATCGACGTCCGTCCCGAACCAGGTCACCGTCTCCGCCCCGGGGGTGATGAACGATCCGGTCTCGTCGCGCATCCCGAGCCGCGCGCCGACGCGGACGCGTGTCGCCGCCTGGAGCGAAACGTCGCAGGCGTACAGATCGCCGTCGACGTAGGGGCCGGAGTAGGTCGTCGCCCGGAGCGTGGCGTCGAGGCCGAGCCGGGTCCGGTTCGTCGCCCCCAGGCGGAGGGTCCACGCGTCGGCCGATCCGGCCGATCCGCCGCTCGAGGAGCGCCCGTCGAGCGCGGCGATCCACTTGTTCTGCGGCCGCCACTCGACGCCGCCCCAGTAACCCTGGCGGTAGGTGTCGTCGAACTCGGTCGCCGGGCTGACGAGGTCGCGGTAGACGCGGACGTTGCGCCGCGAATCCCACCCCGCGTTCAGCGACACCGACTTCGTCGCGTGCCAGCGAAGCGCGAGGTAGGAGCCGCTGCGCGTGATCGACTCCCCTTCGGCCTCCTTGCGCCAGCCGCGGTTGTAGTCGAGTTGCTGGAGGAAGTACGCGTGGAATCCGCCGCGCACGAGCCGGCCGGAGCCGTAGACGACGTCGCGGTTGACCTCTCCCTCGCTCGTCGAGGAGAGGGCGCCGACGGTCAGCCAGTAACGCGTCGCCGCGCCCGGCGCGTTGTTCCAGTCCGCGTACGCGCCGTAGTCCTTCGTCGTCGAGTCGTACGCGAAGTCCTCCGGATCCGGCTCGGACCCGGCGAAGACGCCGACCCCGAACCGGGATCTCCGGTACTCACCGAGCACGCCGTCGAACATCGTGACCGGACCGAGGGAGGGATTGAGCTGCCGCCCGGCCGCGATGCGGAACGAACCGGGGCGCCACGCGGCGTTCGCCTGGTAGATGCGGTTGCTCGACGTGTCGTCCGAGGTGCCGTCCGCGCGCGTCCGGTAGGTCCGGCGCGGACGGAGGTCGACGTCGAAGTCGAACGGCGCCCCGCCCACCTGACGGCCGGTGAGGCGCAGGTCGAGCGAGGGTTGCGAGAAATCCTGGCCGAGCCCGGAGTTGTCCTTCACGTACAGCCAGCGCACGCCCGCGCGGCCGTGGATCCCCCGGTCCCGCCGGGATTTCGCTGCTGTGGCGGGTGGCGGGGCACCCGCCGCCGCCGTCGCCGTCGCCGCCGCCGCCGCCGCCGCGGGCGCGGCGGTGAAGCGCGCCGCGTCGCCGACGCGGATCTCGATTCCCGCGGGCTCGACCGTCCCCGAGGCCCGTTTGGCGCTGACGGTCGTCACCTTCAGACGGGCGACGACGACGCCGTCGCGAAGGAGCTCCAGAACGCTCCCCTCGGCGAGCCCCTGTTCGGTGCCGGCGTCGACGTACACCGTCGAGCCGGAGACGTAGGTGACCTTGGCCTCGCCCGCGGCCGCGAAAGGCGCGACGAGGAGGAGGACGAATGCGGCGACCGTGGAACGGACGTTCATCGTCGCCTCCTCAGTTCGCTTCGCCGCGAGGGTGGCACTGGTAACAGAGGTTGCTGTCGTAGGCGTAGCCGGCGACGCCGGAGTGATGTGAGGCCGTCTCCGTCTGGCCGTGGCACAGGAAGCAGCTGAACGAGGCGAAGTTCGAGGGCTGCGTGTGGCAGTCGGAGCAGCGGCTCCATCGTCCCTGGTGTCGCCCCGAGTAGATCGGGAAGGACTGGGAGTCGTGGTTGGGCATCTGCGCCCCGCTCCAGGTCGTCGTGCCCGTGTGACAGGTCGCGCAATCGGTCGGGAACGCCGCGGCCTCGTGATCGGGGTCGGTGGTGCCGTTGTAGTCGGCGGCGTGGCAGGCGAAGCAGTCGGTCGGCGTGCCCGCGAAGCCGCCGGCGTGGCAGGAGTTGCAATTGGTCGTCGCGTGCGCGCCGGCGAGCGGGAACGACGCCGTGTGCGCGAAGGTGCCGTCGGCGAAGGAGCTCGTGGTGTGGCACTGGGCGCAGTCGGTGGGAAACCCCGCCTGCGCGTGGTTCGGGTCGGTGGTCCCGTTGTAGTCGTCGGCGTGACAGGCGTAACACTCGCTCGGCGTTCCCGAGAACCCGTTCGCGTGGCACTGCGAGCACGCGAGGGTGCGGTGCCGGCCGGTGAGCGGAAACCCGGTCCGGTCGTGATCGACCGCCGCGCGGGACCACGCCGTCGGCCGGTGGCAGGCGAGGCAGTCGGTCGGGAACGCGCTCGCCTCGTGGTCGGGATCGGTCGTCGCCTGGTAGTCGGCGAGATGACAGGAGACGCATGCGACGTCGAGTCCGACCCAGGTCAGCGCCCCCTGGGGCTGCATCCGGTGGCACGACTCGCAGTCCACGGTGGCGTGCGCCCCGACCAGCGGGAATCGCGTCGCGCGGTGGTCGTCGAGCTGTTTCGACCGATCGAGGAAGTTCGTGGGCCGGTGGCAGCGCGCGCAGTCGATGCCGAGCTCGCCGCGGTGAACGTCCTGGTGGCAGTCGGCGCAGTCCTTCGGGGCGGTTTTGAAGTCGAGGTCGGCGTGGCAGGCCCTGCAGCTCGCGGTGCGATGGGCGCCGAGGAGGGGAAAAGCCTCCGGGTGCCTCCAGTCCTTGGAGATCGCGGCGGGAGCCCACCGGTCGGAGTCGTGGCACTCCGTGCAGTCGCCGGAGAAATCGCCGTGGGGGTAATCCGGGTCGGCGGCGATGGCGGTGCCGGCGAGGAGAAAGGGAATCGCCGGACGAAGAACGTATCCGACCCCTCGAAGGTTCATGCCCCACCTCCCGCCATTCGGCGGCGACGGATCGTAACCAGCAAGGCCGATGCCCGGCGGCAATTCCGATTACCCTGGGTCAATTCGCGGCGCGGCGTCCGTGACAGGCCTCGCATTTCGCCGGAGCTCCTTTCCACCGCCCGCCTTCGTGGCACTTCGCGCAGGCGACCGGACGGTGGGCCGTTCCCAGCCGGAACTTCGTGTCGCGGTCGTGGTCGAAGCGCACCGCGGGACGGAAGGCGGCGGTCCCGTGGCAACGCGCGCAGTCCTTTCCGAGCGAGCCCTTGTGCGGATCCTCGTGGCAGGCGACGCATTCCCTCCGCTCGTCCTTGAACGAGACGGCCTTGCGCGGCCCGGGCGTGCCGAGGTCCTTGTGGCAGACGAAACAGGGCGCTGCGGCGTGGGCCCCCTCGAGGGGGAAGGCGTACCCGGCGTGCTCTTTCGGGCCGACCGAAGCCGGCGCGAAAGCGCGCGCGTCGTGGCACGGGGCGCAGTCCCTGACGGGGGCGAAGGCGTGAACGTCGCGATGGCACGCGTCGCAGCGCGTGGGAACTCCCGTCAGGGCGAGCTTGGGCTTGCGATGGCATCCTTCGCACTTCGCCTTCGCGTGGGCCCCCTCGAGCTTCAAGGTGTAGCTCCGGTGCTCGGCGACCCCGACCTTCGAGGGGACCCAGGCCGAGACCGTGTGGCACGGCTCGCAGTCGCGCGGGGGCTTGTAGGCGTGGACGTCCCGGTGGCAATCGGCGCACCGCGCGTGGGCGGGGCGCATGGCGACCCCCTGCGGCCCCGCCGCGTGGCACTTCGCGCAGGCCACCGTCGCGTGTTTGCCCTCGAGCGGAAACCGGTCGGGGGCATGTTGCGCGGCCGGGAGCACGCCCGGGCGGAAGGCCTGGACCGAGTGGCACGCCGCGCAGTCCACCGTCTTTCCCGCGAGCGTCGCCTGCCCGCGGTGCGGATCGCGGTGGCAGGCGCCGCAGGTCGCGAAAGGAGGCTTCGCGCCGGCCGGCGCCTTCGGGTCGTGGCACTTCGCACAGACGACGGTCGCGTGGGCGCCCCGGAGCGGATACCGCGTGCGGTCGTGGTCGAACGCCGTCTTCGAAACCTGCCGCCAGTCGGCGACGACGTGGCACTTGGCGCACGCGCCGCCGAGGCGCCCCGCGTGGGGATCGACGTGGCAGCTCGCGCACGACGCGTGGGGGACGGGCTTGTAGAGCGGCTTGTCGGCGCCTTCGGGAAGGTGGCACTTGGCACATGCGACGGCGACGTGTTTCCCCTCGAGCGGGAAGGCCGTCGTCTTGTGGTCGAAGCCGGGGGTGGTTTTCCAGTCGGTCGCCGCGTGGCACCGCGCGCAATCCGGTCCGAGCGCCCCCTTGTGCGGATCGGCGTGACACGAAACACACGCCGGCTCGAGGCCGACGAAGCTCCGCCCGGCGTCGCGGACCTTCGCCCGATCGGCGATGGGCCCCTTCCGGAACTTCGCCTGGTGGCACGCGCGACACGTCTGGGAGGCGTGTTTACCCTCCAGAGGGAACCCGGCGGCGAGGTGGTCGAACCTCTCGGGGGAGCCCCCGGGCCAATCGACGAGCGCGAAGTCGGCCCCGGCGTGTTCGGGATGGCACTTGGCGCACGTGCCCTTGCCGTCCCGGGCGTGGAAACCGCGTCCCGCTTCGCGCAGGGTTCCGATCTCGCGGTGGCAGTCGAGGCAACGGAGATCGAGGGCGTCCTTTCGCGTGCCGTGGCACTTCAGGCAGTTCGCGTTCCCTTCGAGGTCGGCGTGCGCCCGGGAGAGCGGCCCGGGGGAGACCTGGGCGGAGGCCGGGAAGGCGAGCGCGGCGGCCATCAGCGCTGCCGCGGGGCGGTTCACGCACCGGCTCCCGAGACGGCGATCTCCTTCACCACGCGGCGCACTCCCACGCGGTCCAGGAAGGCCGTCGGCGGCTCGCCGCCGATCCGCACGATGACGTCGTCGTTGGGGAGCGTCCGGATCTCCCCCGCGACGTCGAGTCGCACGGAAGCCTGGCCGATCTCGAGGAGCGTCGAGCGCAGGAGCGCAACGACGCGTTTCGCCGCGATCTCCTCCTCGAGCTTCGCGCGGTTGCGGTCCTTCACGCGGGCGAACGACTCGCCCCGGTAGCTCAGATGCACGGTCGTGCCGCGCTGGCGCGCGAGGCCGAGCGCGGACTCGACCGCGCTGTCGCCGCCTCCCACGACGAGCACGCGGCGGCCGGCGAACTCCTCCATCTCGGCGACCTCGTAGAAGACCTTGGAGAGCTCCTCGCCGGGGACCCCCGCCTTTCGCGGGCTTCCTCGACGTCCCATGGCGAGGATGACGTGCCGGGTCGGCCACGACGCCCCAGGGGTGACGACGTGGAATCCCCAGCTCTCCCGCCTGACGTCCTCGACCTTCTGCCCGGTCCGGATGTCGAGCCCCGCCATCGCGATCACGTTCTGCCAGATGCCGAGCAGGGTTTCCTTGCTCGCGTCGGCGACCCACAGGTCGCCGTACACCGGCATGTGAACCGGCTCCGCGAGCAGGAGCTTGTGGCGGGGGTAGCGGCGGATGCTCTCGGCCGCCTCGCCCTGCTCGAGGACGACGTAGCGCAGGCCCAGGTCGACGCAGGTCAACGCGGCGCTGAGGCCGGCGGGCCCCGAGCCCACGATCACGACGTCGTGCACGAGCGCGCTTCCGGCGGGAGCCGTCCCCGAGCGCAGCCTGCGGGAAACCGCCTCGGCCGCCAGCTTCCCCTCGTTGATCGCGTTCTTGATGAGGCCGCGGCCGCCCAGCTCCCCGACGACGAAGATCCCCGGGACGTTCGACTCGAAGTCGAAGTTCACCTCGGGGACCTCGACGCGTTGGACCGCGGCGCCCGTCGTCAGGAAGACGCCGTTCACCGGGCACGCCTTCACGCACTCGCCCGCGCCCTTGCAGATCTCGGGATCGACGACGGCGAGCTTTCCCTGCATCGTCATGGCGCCGGGCTCGGGACAGACGGACACGCACGCCCCGCATCCCACGCAAACGTCGGAACGGACCGCGGCGTGGAGGCGACCGCTCGCGGGCGCATCGGCCGAGGCGGCGACCGGAGCGGCCACCACCTCGAACACCTGCGGCGGAACGCCGCACTTCGGGCAGACGGTGGCTCCGACGGGGACCACGACCCGGCACCGGGGGCACGAGCGCGCGCGGGGCGCGGCGGCGGCCGCGGGGCGGCTGCGCCGCACGTGAAGGGCGACCAGCAGCGCCGTGAAGCCCAGGAAAACGAGCGTCGTCCAGAGCATCGGCGCCTTCAGCGGAACCAGGTCTGGCCGAGCGCGACCGCCACCCCCACGTGGAGCAGCACCGCGACGAGCGCGGTGATCGCGAAGGGACGGTGGGCGGCGTGCCACCACTTGAAGATCCTCTGCGCTCCGTCGAGCATCGCGGCCTGCTGGGACAGCGCCATCTCGCGGCGCGCCGCGGCGAGGACCTCGCGCGTGTGCTCGCGATCCAGACGCACGCCGGTCGTCGCAAGCTCGGCGCGCAGGCGGCCCAACGCCCTCCGGCGCTCGACGTCGTCCCGCAGCATCCGACCGAGGACCCGCAGCGGGTTGATCGTCGGCGACTCCTTCCGCCCGCGCGCCAGCTTCGCCTCGATCTCGGGCATCGGCCGGCCGATCGCGGTCGCGAGGTCGTGCAGGAGCTGACGGCGCTCGAGCGCGAGCTCGTCGAGGGTCATCTCGACGCCGGTGCGGCTGCGCGGGATGTGGACGTAGAGGTAGCGACCGACGATCCCGCTCGCGCAGACGACCGCCATCGAGGCGTACCCCAGCCCGATGAGCCCCTCGAAGCGGAAGCCCGCGTGGACCGCCGCCACGAGCGGGAGGAGCAGTCCCGCGACGATGTGCACGTCGAGCCACCGGGGGACCGCTCCCAGGGCCGGGCGTCGGCCGAGTTTCTTGCGGAGCGGGTACAGCCACAAGAACAGGAACAACCCGAAGGCGAGGATCCCCAGCGCCTGGCCGACCGTCCCCGACGGCTTGAACCAGGCGTGGAGGGGATCGCGCACCTTTCGGGCGAGCGGTTCCGAGTAATAAGGAAACGCCGCGACCGCCAGACCCGTCATCGCGAAGAAGAGCGTCCAACCCGCCGCGCGGGCGATCCGGACCGGCAGGGGCGCTCGCTCCGCCTGCTTCGGTGCGGTTTTCGTAACCGCGGCGGCAGGAGCGGAAGCGCGCCGCGGCGAATCGAGCAGCGAGCCGGTGCCGGGCAAACCCATCCTCCCGGGAGAATCCCCCGCAGGATACGGAGCAAGGGCGGTGCCGCGCTACGCTGTCCCGGATGGCCGAGCCACTCAAGTCCTTTTTCGACGAACGCGTCGTCCGCCGCATTGCGGCGATGCTCCATGCCGCGGATCGGGGATTCCCCGATACGCGCTTCGTCGCGGACGCGTCGCGCGGGCTCGACGATCTCGAGCTGCTCGATCGGGCGCGACGCATCGCGGGGGCGATGGCGCGTGCGCTCCCCGACGACTACGAGCGGGCCGCCGACGTGATCCTGCGGTCGCTCGGCCCGCGCCTGGGCTCGGGCGAGGGGAACGGCATGCAGCCGTTTCTCTACCTTCCGCACGTGATCTTCGTCGCCGAACGCGGGCTCGACCACTTCGACGTGTCGATGCGGCTGCAACGCGAGCTCACGCGGCGCTTCACGGCGGAGTTCTCGATCCGCGCGTACCTCGAGCGCCACCCCGAGCGCACGCTCGCGCAGCTGAGGACCTGGGCCGCCGATCCCGATCCGCACGTGCGGCGCCTGGTCTCCGAAGGAACGCGCCCGCGTCTTCCCTGGGCGCCGCGCCTGCGCGCCTTCCAGAAGGACCCGCGGCCGGTCCTCGAGCTGCTCGAGCTCCTGAAGGACGATCCGGAGCTCTACGTCCGCCGTTCGGTCGCCAACAACCTCAACGACATCGGGAAGGACCATCCGGACCTGCTGGTGGCGACCTGCGCGCGATGGCTTCGCGGCGCCGGGGAGGCACGGCGCTGGATCGTCAAGCACGCCCTGCGATGGCTCGTGAAGCGCGGCCATCCCGGGGCGCTCGAGGTCCTCGGTTTCGGGGAGGCCGGCTCGATCCGCGTGAGCGGAAGCGTCCGGCCGAAGCGCGCCCGGATCGGGGGGCGCGTCGTCGTCTCGGTGGACGTCGAGAACCGTGGGAGGAAGACGAGCACCGCGGCGGTCGACCTCGCCGTCCACTTCGTGAAGGCGACCGGGGCCGCGAAGCCCAAGGTCTTCAAGGGTCGCGACCTCGTGCTCGCCCCGAGGGCCTCGGCGACGTTCGAGAAGTCGATCTCCCTCGCGCAGCACACGACGCGCCGACACCATCCGGGCCGTCACGCGGTCGAGGCGCGCGTCAACGGCCGGGTGGTTCCGATCGGGGAGTTCGTCCTCGTCCGCTGATCAGAGCGGCCATCTCCAGTTCGCGACGTCCGGCTTGTCGGTGCCCTGCGCGTACGCGTAGTGCCGGCACTCGATCTGCGCGTCCCGCAGCGTCTCCTTGGCGTGAGCGCCGGCGACCTGCAGCCCCGGCACCCGGTTGATCACGTCGATCGCGAGGCTGAACCGGTCGATCTCGTTGTTGATCGCGAGCTCGAGGGGCGTGTTGATGTTCCCCTTCTCCTTGTACCCGCGCACGTGCATGTTGCGGTGATTGGTGCGCCGGTACGCCAGCCGGTGAACCAGCCACGGGTAACCGTGGAAGTTGAAGATCACGGGTTTGTCCGTCGTGAACAGGCTGTCGAAGTCGCGGTCGGACAGGCCGTGCGGATGCTCGGACTCCGGCTGGAGCCGGAAGAGGTCGATCACGTTGACGAAGCGGATCTTCAGCTTCGGGAAGAACCCGCGGAGCAGCCACGTCGCGGCGAGCGCCTCCTGGGTCGGGATGTCGCCGCAGCCGACCATCACGACGTCGGGCTCGGACCCTTCGTCGTTCGAGGCCCAGTCCCAGATCCCGATCCCCTTGGTGCAGTGCTTGATCGCGGCGTCCATGCCGAGGAACTGCAGGTGTTTCTGCTTGTCCGACACGATCACGTTGACGAAGTTCGTCGAGCGAAGGCAGTGGTCGGCGACCGACAGGAGCGTGTTGGCGTCGGGCGGGAGGTAGATCCGCGTCACCTCGGGGCTCTTGTTGCACACGACGTCGAGGAACCCCGGGTCCTGGTGGGTGAAGCCGTTGTGGTCCTGGCGCCAGACGGTCGAGGTGATCAGCAGGTTCAGCGACGAGATCGGCGCCCGCCACGGGATGTCGTTGGCGATGTCGAGCCACTTGGCGTGCTGGTTGAACATCGAATCCACGACGTGGACGAAGGCCTCGTAGGTCGAGAAGAAGCCGTGCCGGCCCGACAGGAGGTACCCCTCGAGCCATCCCTGCACCGTGTGCTCGCTGAGCATCTCGAGGACGCGGCCGTCGCGGGCGAGCTCGCCGCCGTCCGCGTCCCCGGGAAGGTAGTCGGCGAGCCACAGCTTCTTGGTGACCTCGTAGATCGCGTCGAGCTTGTTCGAGGTGTTCTCGTCGGGGCCGAACACGCGGAAGTTCGTCGGGTTGGCCTTCATGACGTCCCGCAGGAACTTGCCGAGCGGGCGCGTGTTCTCCACCTCGATCGCGCCGGGCTTGTCCACCTTCACGGCGTAGTCGCGGAAGTCCGGCATCCGGAGCGCGCGCCGGATCAGCCCGCCGTTGGCGTGGGGATTCGCGCTCATCCGGCGGTTCCCCTTGGGCGCCAGGGAGCGCAGGTCCTCGCGCAGCCGCCCCGAGGCGTCGAACAGCTTTGCGGGGCCGTAGCCCTTCATCCACGCCGCGAGGGCCTTGAGCTGCTTCGCGTCGGTCTTGACCCCGGGCATCGGCACCTGGTGCGCGCGCCACGATCCCTCGACCTTGTGCCCCGCGAGCTCGCGCGGTCCCGTCCATCCCTTCGGCGTCCTGAGGACGATCATCGGCCAGCGCGGTCGTCCCACCTTCCCGCCTGCGCGAGCCGCCTGCTGGAACTCCCGGATGTCGGCGAGGCAGGTGTCGAGGGTCTTCGCCATCACCCGGTGCAGGACCGCCGGATCGTCCCCTTCGACGAAGTGCGGCGTCCAGCCGTACCCCTCGAAGAGGCTCTTCAACTCCTCGTGCGAGATGCGCGCGAGCAGGGTGGGGTTGTTGATCTTGTACCCGTTGAGGTTGAGGATCGGAAGCACCGCGCCGTCCCGCGCGGCGTTCAGGAACTTGTTCGAATGCCAGGAGGTCGCGAGCGGCCCGGTCTCGGCCTCGCCGTCCCCGACCACGACCGCGACCAGCAGGTTCGGGTTGTCGAAAGCGGCGCCGAAGGCGTGGGAGATGCTGTAGCCGAGCTCGCCCCCCTCGTGGATCGATCCGGGCGTCTCCGGGGTGCAGTGGCTTCCGATCCCGCCGGGAAAGGAGAACTGCTTGAAGAACCGCCGCATCCCCTCCTCGTCCTCGCCCTTGTCCGGGTAGACCTCCGAGTAGGTCCCCTCGAGGTAGACGGGCGCGAGAACGCCGGGAGCACCGTGCCCGGGTCCGGCGAGGAAGATCGCCTCGACGTCCTTCTCGACGATCAGGCGATTGAGGTGCACGTAGCAGAACGCGAGACCGGGGCTCGAGCCCCAGTGGCCGAGCAGCCGGTTCTTGATGTGCTCCGGCTTCAGCGGCTCGCGGAGCAGCGGGTTGTCCTGGAGGTAGATCATCCCCGCCGCGAGGTAATTGCACGCCTTCCAGTAATCGTCGATGAGAGCGAGTCGGTCGGGGCTGAGCGCGTCCTTCTTGGCCATGGGTCGTCCTTTCGTCGAGGCGTCCTATCTCGCGACGGCCTCGATCTCCACGAGCAGTTCCTTCCGGCAGATATCGGCCCGGAACCACGCGTTCGGCACGCCGCCGAACCCGGCGCGCGCGATTGCGGCGCGGATCGCGTCGACGTCGTCGGCGTTCCGGACGTAGGTGCGCAGGCTCGCGACCCTCGCTCCGGTGCCCGATGCCTCGAGCACGCTCGCGACGTTCGTCATGGTCTCCTCGGTCTGGGCCGAGGGATCGCCGGGATGCACGCTCTCGTGCCCCACGACGCTCGCCGTTCCGGACACGAACACGACGTCGCGCCAGACGGTCGCGCGCACGAACGACGGGCTGCACGGCCCGTAGCGGTCGGGGTAACGCCACGCGGCGACCTGTCGCGGGTTCTCGACCGCGCGCCCGGGCTCGCGCGACGCCACGACGTGGACGACGAGCGCGTCCCCGTCGGCGCCGACCGCGCTCGCGGCGCAAAGGCGCGACTCGAACTCGCGGCCGAAACGCGTCTCGAAGGCCTGGGCGCGCGCGCGGCAGAACAGTGCGTAGCGCTCGAACCCGCCGGTCGACCCGTTGATCCCCGGTACGAAGTTCCAGGCGCGCACGAGATGCGGATAACCGGCGCGCTCGACCTCCGCGAGGATCCCGAGATACGTGTCGAGCGCCGCCGCCTCGAGGGCCGCATCGGCGGCGCGGTCCACCTCGACGGCGAGGACGATCGACGTCCCCGGGAGGCTCCAGTCGTCCTCTTCGGCGTCCCCGCCGAGGGACAGGCACGGTACGCGCAGGTCGACGTTGCGCACGTCCGGCAGGATACGAGATTCCCCCACGCATGGCATCGGCTTTGCCATCATCCTCGGACCGGAGTCGAACATGAGCCGTCCGCGATCGATCGGAGCCCTCCTCGTCCTCGTCGCCGCCTCGGCGGTGCTGGCGGGGCCCCCCGCCGCGCCCTCGTACAAGCGCGACAGGGGGCGGCGGCCCGAAGTCACGACGCCGGCGTCGCCGCGCGCCCCGGAGGGACTCGTGCCGCGCCGTGCCGCGGCGAGCCGCCGCGCGGCGCTCGCTCCCGCCGCGACCGTCGAGGCCCAGCGCGCCGTCGAGCCGAAGCCCGGTGTTGCGAGACGTCCGGTCCCGCAGCCCCCGTCCCCGGCCGAGATCGACCGCGCCGGCTACCAGGCCGGACGATGGGCGGCGGATTCACTTTCGCGCACGGCGGGGCGGCGCGAGGCCTACCGGGTCGGCTTCTGGGAAGGGCAACGCGCGGCGTTCGCCGACCCGGAGGTGGGACGGTGGGAACGCGCCGACGGCCTGCGCGCGGGACGTCTCGACCCCGCCGCGCTGGACTACGGCGCCCGCGAGGGGGAGCGCGCCGCGTACGAGAACGCCCCGGCGGATGCGAGCGCGCAGGTCGAACGGCAGTTCTCCGATCTCGCGTGGCGTCCGCTGCGGTCGCCGCGTCCCGGCGAGGCGGCGTACCGCACCGGGTTCCCCGCGACGGTCGCGCCGACGCTCGACGTGGTGTTCCGCGAGGTGCCGATCGGCGCGCCGCGGGCGGTCGAATCGTTCCGCGGCTGGAGCTTCGACCCGTACCGGCTGCACGGCTGCGAGTCGTGGAACGCCTTCTACGACGCCGGCTGGCAGAACGCCGACCGCGCGTTCGCCTTGTGGGCCTCCGACCCGTCGCGCTCGTCGTTCTGGCGCCGGCTCGACGGCCCAGCCTCGCGGGACTACTTCCGCGCGGCCTTCGAGGACGGGTTCTGGGACGGTCTCGAAGCGGCGCCCACCTCCTGGCTCGACGCGGTGCACGCCGAGGGGTTCGAGGACGGCTGGTACCACGGCGCCGCCGTCCGCGGCGAGTGGGCCTGGCGCCAGGGGTACGCGGAAGGATTCGACCGTGCCCTCGCCTTCTCGGCGGAGATCGCCTACGACCACGCCTGGCCGCGCGCGTTCACCCGCGCCTACGACGAGGCGTTCGACGCGTGGATGACGACCGCGCGCCCGGCGATCCTCGACGCGGCCCTTCGCGACGGGAACGACGACGGCGTCTTCCAGCCGGGGGAGCCGGTCGAGGTCTCGTGGACGATCGCGAACCTCGGCGGGGCCTCCGGGAGCTTCAACGTGGCGGTGGACGGCGGCGTCCTCGGTGCCCCCGCGAGCGCGACCGTGAACGCTCCGGCGCGCCGCCGCATCGACGCGGTCCGGCCGATCGTCGTGACGCTCGACGCGAACGCCGCCGCGCCCGCCGACGAGAACCTCGTGCTGCGCGTCGAGGGGGAGAAGCGCAGCCTCCCCTTGCGCGTGGCCTTCCCGGTCGAGTTCACCGGCGAGATCGACTACCGCAGCCGCCCCCTCGAAGGGAGCGCGGACGTCGCCTTCCGGGTCGAGAACCGGTCGCGCAAACCCGTCGAGGGGATCGAGGTCGTCCTCGACGGGGGAGCCCGGCGTTCGGTCGGCCGCCTCGACCCCGGCGAGTCGACGACCGTGCCCTTCGCGCTCGACGACGTGCGTCCGCTCGACCTGCTCTCGGGGACGCTGGCGGTGAAGGCCCAGGCGTTCGTCGGCGGCAAGCCCTGGGACGCTCGCGTCGCGCGTTTCCCCGAGCTCGCGACCGACCTGACGAACCCCGTGCTCCTCGACTACCTCGTGGCGCTCGGCCGCGAGCGCGACCCCGACCCGGCCGACGTCGCCCAGGCGCGGCGCCTGCTGGCCCAGCGCCTCGCGGCCGACTGGGACGTCGCGCGCCGCGGCGACGGCAACCCCTTCAAGGACGACGCGCAGGACGGCGGAACGCGCACGGCGCTCGGCGAGCTCGTCGACGTGTACCTCCGCGACCGGGGGGCGCTGTCGCGTTCGATCGCGTTCCACGGGCTCGGCGACGAGATCGCGGCGCAGGTGGAGGAGCTCCCCGGCGCGAATCCGCTGCTTCGCCGCTGGGCGCGCAAGCTGGCGGGAAAGCTGGGGTAGTCTCGCGTCCGCCATGTCCCGGATGTGGATCCTCTGCGGGTTGTCGTTCTCGGGGAAGAGCACGCTCGCCCGGAAGCTCGCGTCGGAGCACGGGGCGGCGGTCGTGAGCCTCGACGCCCTGAACGAGGAACGCGGCGTCGGCTACGGCGGGGACGGTCTGTCCGGCTCGGTGTGGGGAGAGACCCTCGACCTCGCGCTCGAGCGGATCGACGACCTGCTCGTATCGGGGCGCGACGTCGTGGTGGACGACACCTCCTGCTACCGCTGGATCCGCGACCGGTTCCGCGAGGTCGCCGAGCGCCGGGGCGCCGAGGTGAAACTCCTCTTCCTCGACACGCCGCTCGCCGAGATCGCGCGTCGAAGGGCGGAGGTCACCGACCGCCGCGGGACCACCGACGCCGTCTTCGACGAGCACCTGCGGACCTTCGAGCGGCCCGGGGAGGATGAGGGGGCGGAGGTCGTTCCCTAGACCCTCTCGAACACCGTCGCGACCCCCTGGCCGAACCCGATGCACATGGTGGCGACGCCGAC
>DASVAW010000044.1 GCA_036376135.1 Candidatus Polarisedimenticolaceae bacterium
GACAGGCGCCGCACGAACCTCCGCGTGGCCCGCGTGGGCACGCCGGCCATCGACACGAGGATGCAGCTCGACTTCTGCCAGAACTTGTGGCTCTGCAGGCGCTGGAACATGCCGCCCGTCTCGATGCACAGGATGAACTTCGCGCTGGTCTCGAAGGTGAGGTGCTCCACGAGCGACGGGATCGAATAGGCCCCCGACCCGAACCGCGTGCAGTCGATCGTCTCGACGCGGCCGGTCTCGAGGTCCTGGTCGTAGACGATGAGCTCCCCCGCCACCGCGCCGCCGTGCTCGTCGGGGATGTAGCGCAGCTGCTCGCGGCTCACCCCGTGGGTGGAGAACATCGCCTCGATGTCGTCCATGACCATGTCCGACTCGCCCTGCTCGTCGAACTTCGCCTCGCCCCAGTTCTTCGACTGGTAATACGCATCTCGCTTGGTGGCGAAGTCGTTGGTCTCCACGAGCTCCTTCGACAGCGCCATCATTTTCAGCGTCTGCGCGAAGGTCTTCGCCGTGTTGACCGTGAGGGTGCGGATCGACTTCCCCTTGCCGATCTCGAACCAGCCCTTCCTGGGGTCGTAGCGGACGTTCGAGAGGGACCGCACCGGGAACGCGACCTCGGGCTTCCCGTGTTTTTCGACGCGCTTCTCGATGCCGTCGGCGACCGATCGGATCGCCTCGACGGTGACCTTGTCCAGCCGGGCCTTCTCGGCTTTCGGCGACTTCATCGCTGCAGTTCCTCCGGACGAACGCGGGGCGGGAAGATACCATGCGCGGCTCGATGATCGCGGCCGCCCTCCTCCTCGCCACGACCCTCGCCGCCTCCCGCCCGGAGGTCGTCATCCCGCGCGTTCCCCGCGAGCCGGGGCTCGAGGAATTCGCCGCGATGGAGCCTCCCGCGGACCTCCGCGACCACCTGCTGCGCATCGACGGGTTCGTGCAGCGTTACCCCGACGACGGCGCCCCGTCGACCAAACGCACCGACGTCTGGCTGGGGTACGACGACGCGAACCTCTACGCCGTCTTCGTGGCGTTCGACCCGGAGCCCGAGAAGATCCGCGCCCGCTGGTCGCGTCGGGAGCAGATCTTCGGCGACGACATCGTCCAGATCATGGTCGACACCTTCCGGGACGAGCGGCGGGCGTATTCGTTCATCTGCAATCCGCTCGGCGTCCAGTTCGACGCCATCTGGACCGAGCAGGCCGAGTTCGACGACTCCTTCGACACCGTCTGGCGATCGGAGGGACGCCTCACCGACGCCGGCTACGTCGTGAAGATGGCGATCCCGTTCCGGAGCCTGCGGTTCCCCGCGACGCAGGAGCAGACCTGGGGTCTGCTCCTCAACCGGGACATCCCGCGGGACAACGAGGAGACCTTCTTCCCCCGCTACACCCCGAAGATCCAGGGTCGCCTCAACCAGACGGCGACCCTGAAGGGGCTCGCGGGGATCTCGCCGGGGCGCAACTTCCAGTTCATCCCCTACGCCACCGCGCGGCGTTACCGCGTCCTCGACGAGGACCAGGCGGCCTTCGTCGAGGACCGCGGCGACCTGGATGGAGGGGTCGACGCGAAGTTCGTCGTCCGGGACGCCCTCGTCTTCGACGTGACCGCGAACCCCGACTTCAGCCAGGTCGAGTCCGACGCCCCGCAGATCACCGCGAACCGTCGCTTCGAGGTCTTCTACCCCGAGAAGCGTCCCTTCTTCCTCGAGAACGCCGACGCCTTCGACACCCCGCTCGACCTGGTCTTCACGCGGCGCATCGCCGATCCCTCGTGGGGCGGGCGGGCCACCGGCAAACGCGACCGGTTCGGGTACGGCGCCCTCGTCACCGACGACGACGCCCCCGACGCGAGGACCCGGGCCGTGATCGCCCGCGCGAGGCGCGACCTGGGCCGTCAGTCGAGCGTGGGACTGCTGGTGACGGACCGGGTCGAGGGGGACGCCCGCAATACCGTGGTCGCCGTCGATTCGCGCATCAAGTGGAACGACGCGTGGGTCGCGGACCTCCAGGCCGTGCGCTCCGACGACGCGGCGAGCGACGAGGCCTTCCTCGTCGACGTGAGGCGCGGGGCGGAGCCGTTCCTCCTGCGCCTGCGCGCGAAGGACATCGGCCCCGAGTTCGTCACCCGGATGGGGTTCGTCCCGCGCGTGGACGTGCGGGAGGGGCTCGCGAACGGCGAGTGGGTCTTCCGCCCGGGAACCCGCCTGCTCTCCGTCACGCCGCAGGTCGGGTTCTGGGGCGTGGAGGACCACGAGGGGCTCCGGCTCGACCGGACGACGACGGCGGGGATCGAGCTCGAGTTCCCGCGTCAGACGCGCCTCGAGGTCTTCGCCGACCGCGGCCGCACGCGGCTTCGCCCCGTCGACTTCCCCGCCCTCGATGCTCCCGCCGACTTCCCCACCTCCTGGAACTTCCTCGAGATCGCCTCCGAGCCCTCGCCCCGGGGGAACTTCGAGGTCTCGTGGCAGTTCGGCGACGGGGTCAACTACGTGCCCCCGGAGGGGGTTCCCCCCTCTTCGGCGCGTTACGACGAGCTCTCCGCGTTCGCGCGGTTCTACCCGAGCCGCAAGCTGCGTTTCGACGTGACGTGGCTCGACTCGACCCTCGACGACGCCGCCACCGGGGAGCGGGTCTTCTCGAACCGGATCGTCCGGCTGAAGGGGAACCTGCAGCTCGACGCGCGCCTGTCGCTCCGCCTGATCGCGCAGCGCGACACGCTCCGGCCGAACGCCGCGCGCACGTCCCTCGAGCCGCTGCGGAAGACCAACGTCGACCTGCTCGCGAGCTACATCGTCAACCCCTGGACCGCGCTCTACGTCGGCTGGAACTCCGACTGGGAGAACGTGGCGCTCGAGGACGGCGGCTCGGGCCCGACGGTGGTCCGCACCCCCACGGGCACGCGCAACGACGGCCGGCAGCTGTTCGTGAAGCTCTCGTACCTGATCCGGCCCTGATCAGCCGCACGCGATCCGGTCGATCACCTCGAGCAGGCCCCGGACCTCCCACTCCTGCGTGTCGCCCATGTGCGCGATGCGGAAGGTCTTCTCCTTCAGATCCCCGTAGCCGTTGGAGATGGCGACCCACTGCCGCCCGAGCTCCCGGTTGAGCTCCGCGACCGAGATGCCGCGCGTGTTCGCGACGCAGGTCACCGTCGGCGAGTGGAACCCCTCCTCGGAGAACAGCGCGAAGCGTTCACGCGCCCACTCCTGCACGATCGCGGCGAGCGCGGCGTGTCGCGCGTAGCGCGCCTCGAGCCCCTCCGCGGCGATGGAGTCCAGCTGCGCGTCGAGGGCCTGGATCTGCGGGGTCGCCGGCGTCGCGGGGGTCTGCCCCTTGTCGTGGTGTTTTTTCATCTCGAGGAAGTCGAAGTAGTAGCCCCGGTTCGGGACCGAACGCGCCTTCTCGAGCGCCCGCTCCGAGACCGCGGCGATCGCGAGCCCCGGCGGGAGCGCGAACGCCTTCTGCGTCCCCGAGAGGCAGACGTCGATCCCCCACGCGTCGAACGGAATCGGCGTCGCCGACATCGACGAGACCGCGTCGACGAGGAGCGTCACCCCCGGATGGCGACGCACCACCCCGGCGATCGCGCCGAGGTCGTTCATCACCCCGGTCGAGGTCTCGTTGTGGACGACGGTGACCGCGTCGTAACGTCCGCCGGCGAGCGCCGCGTCCACGGCCTCGGGGCGGATCGCCTTCCCCCACGGCACGCGCAGGGCGTCCGCGGCCTTCCCGTTGCGTCCGGCGACCTCGAACCAACGGTCGGAGAAGGCGCCTTGCATGCAGCACAACACCCGGTCGCGCACCGCGTTGCGGATCGCCGCCTCCCAGACCCCGGTGGAGGAGCAGGTGAACAGGAAGACCGGGGCGGTCGTGCCGAGCATCCCCTGCAGGCGGGCGACCACGCGGCGGTGCAGCTCCGCGTATTCGGGGGAGCGGTGGCCGATCTGGGGTCGGGCGAGGGCGGCGAGGTTCTCGGCCGCGACCTCGACGGGTCCGGGTACGAACAGGCGCTTGTGCGGCATCGGCTCCCTCGGGCCGCGCAGTTTACGCCTTGCCCCCCGCGGCGGGCTTCCCCGACTTCGATTCGAGCTGATCGAGCCACTCGAGGAACCCGCGCGGTCCGCGGAAGCCGCGCATCCGCGCCACGACGTTTCCGTCCCCGTCGAGGGCGATCACCGTCGGGTAGGTCTGCACGTCGTACTTCTCGCCGAGGTCGAGCCCCTTGACGCCGTGGCGCTCGACCTCCTCCTCGGCGTCGACCTTGACCGGGATGAAGTCCTTGAACCGCTCGACCACCCGCGGGTCGCGGAACGTCACGCGGTCCAGCTCCTTGCACGGGCCGCACCACGTCGCGTAGAAGTCGGCGACGACGATCTTCCCCTCGGCCTTCGCCTTCTCGAGGCCGGGCCTGAAGTCGTGCCACTCGACGTTCGTCGCGCCCGACGCCGGGGACGAGGCGCGCACCGGCGCGGAGGCGACGTTCACGCCGACCATCGTGAGCATGGCGCCGGCGGCGCCGACCGCGAGGACACGGCCGGACCAGACGCGCAGCGGTCCTTCGTACGCGAGCGGGAGGAACCGTCCCGTCGGAGGGATCAGCAGCAGGACGAAGAGGAGGACGCAGGCGAGCAATCCGACGAGTCCCAAGACCCCTCCGCGGAAATGCAGCTCGAGGCACCCCAGCGAGGCGAGGACCGCCCCCGCGAGGCCGGCCCACCGCGCCCACGACCGACGCAGGCAAAGCCCCCCGGCAAGGCACAGGGAAAGGAGCAGGAGCGCGGCGGCGCTCCACCGGACGTCCGGCGCCGGGACGGCGAGCAGGCGCCACGAGACCCAAGGGACCACGATCCCGAAGGTGAGCATCCCGAACACGGCGCCGAAGGGCATGGTACGGTTTCTCCGTGAAGCGACCGACTATTCGTACCGCGCGGATCCTCCTCCCGCAAGCGCTCCTGCTCCTTCACGCCTCGACCGCCGCGGCCTTCGAGGTGAAGGTCCACGCAAGGGAAGTCGCTCCCGGAGAGCCGATTCGGGTCGTGGTGGCCGGCGTCGACGCCGCGCCGACCGGGTCCTTCCGCGGCGCGCCGGTCGCCTTTTCCCGGGGCGAGGCGGGCTGGGTCGGCTGGGCGGCGGTTCCCCTGGACGCGAAGGCCGGGCCCGTCGCGCTCGAGGTGCGCTCCGGCGGGGCCACCGAGCGGAAGGAGCTCCGGATCACGGCGAAGAAGTTCCCCGAGCAACGCCTGAAGGTGGAGGAGAAATACGTCTCCCCCTCGAAGGCGCAGCAGGAGCGGATCGCCCGGGAGAAAAAGCGCCTGGACGCGATCTACGCCAGACGCACCGACGCCCCAGCCCCGTCCGATCCGTTCGTCCGTCCGGTACCCGGAGAGCCGACGTCCGCCTTCGGACTGAGACGTCTGTTCAACGGGCAGCCCCGCGCCCCGCACGCCGGCCTCGACCTCAAGGCCGCGACGGGGACCCCCGTGCGCAACGCCGGCGCCGGTCTCGTCGTCCTCGCCGACGACCTCTATTTCGCCGGCAAGACCGTCATCGTCGATCACGGAGCGGGACTCTTCACGATCTACGCCCACCTCTCCCGGATCGACGTGAAGGAAGGGGACGAGGTCGCGGCGGGGAACGTCGTCGGCCTTTCGGGGGCGACCGGACGCGTCACCGGCCCGCACCTCCACTGGGGAGCGCGGGTGGGCGAGACGATCTTCGATCCGCGCGCCCTCCTGGACGCGCGACTGTTCGGCCGGTGAGAAGGGTCCCGGGTCAGTCCCAGTTCCAGCGCACGGGTCGGGCCGCGAGCCGCCCGCGAAGGCGTTCGTAGCGGGCGAGTTGCGCGCGGCCCGCGGGGGTGGCCTCGAGCGTGCGCGCCGCACGCGCCGCCGCGCCCCGCAACGCCCGATGCTCCCGCTCGATCGCCGACGCGACGCGGCGCCCCGCCGCGGTGAACCACTTCGCCCGCCCCGCCGCCCGGAGGACCGGAAGCGACGACGCCACCATCGCCTGCTCCTCGAGAAGGCGGCGCGCCAACCAGAGGCGGCGCGCGGCGGGAAACGCCTCGTCCGAGGCGAGCATCCGCTCGAAGAAGCGCGCGCCGACGGTGAACGTCGTGCACGCGTGCAGCAGGCCGCGCAACGGCCGCCACTCCCGACGCCAGGGGGAATAGAAACGGGGACCGTCCTCGGCGAGCGCCTTCGCCGCGAGCAGGGGGTGCACCGCCTCGATCTCGTGGAGGCGCACGTGGGAGGTCTCGTGGACGAGGTCCTCCGCCACGCGCACGAGCGGGGACGAGTCGACGTGGATGTAGACGATCCCGGGCTTGCGCGGCGACGAGTAGGAGACCGTCGCCCACTCCGCGACCGGCACCACGCACCACACCCGGCCCGCGAGCAGGTTCCGCCCTTCCGGCCACGCCCTCGCGAGCAGCTCGAGCGCCGAGGCCACCCTCGTCTCGAACGTCGCGACGGGTCGACCGATCCGGACCTCGAGCCCCTTGGATTCGAGCAGACGACCCACCACGATCGGCGCGTGCTCGACGGGGTCGCCGAGGCGGCGTCCCCGGTCGGCGTCGTCGTCGAGGTGGACCGCGTCGATCCCCAGGATCCGCCGCAGGGACCGGCTGGCGCGCTTAAGCTCCTCCCGGACCGCCTTGCGGACGCGATCGGGGAAGTTCCTCGGAATCCGCCCCGTCGGCGCGAGGCGCGCGAGCCATCCCGCGTCCGCGACCTTCTCCACGAGCGCCGACTTGGGCCCGATGGTCGCCCGCTCGAGGTCGAGGGCGTCCTCGACCGACGCGAGCCACGTGCGGAAGTCCCCGGAGGCGAGGATCTCGGGAGGGACGTCGGAGACCTTTCCCGCGATCCGGCGCAGTCTCGACGCGGCGTCCCTCGCGATCGCCCTGCGGAGCGGAGCGTCGACGTGGGGGTCGGGCGGAACGAGCCGGTCGAGGTAACGCAAGGAGATCAGGCGAGCGCCCCCGCCGCCTCCTTCAGCCGCGCGATGCGGCGGTCGCGCTCGCGGACGAATCTCTCGATCCCCTCGAGGATGTGTTGGGTCCCCAGTCGAGCCTCGTCGATGACCTCGTCGACGGTCCCGCCGGTCCTCCAGCGCTCGTCCCAGTCGGCCGCGAGCGAATACTCCTTGGCCCACGGGTGCGCGATCCACTCCTTCATCCAGCGGATCGAGCGGTTGGTGATCGCCATGGAGTCCCAGCGGTCGGCCGAGGAGACGATCGACGCCTGCACGTCCGCGTCCTGGAGCCGGAACAGCTGCGGGCTGATCACGGCGACGATCTTGACGTTGAGCCCGGCCCGGTCGAGCTCGGGGAGGACCTTGACGAGGTTGGCCGTGGGCATCGTCCCCTGGACGAAGACGCAGCCGCCCTTCGGCCTTCCGGGAGCATAGTCGCGCAGGACGTAACACCCGCGGGCCGCCTCGAAGTGGGACGCCATCCCCAGCGCCGCGCGATCTGGGATCTCGACGGCGGGACGGGTGAGGTGAAGCGCGACGATCGGAGCCTGAGCCCGCAGCGCCGCCGCGAGGACGACGGGAACCTCGTTGTACTCCCAGGGGTGCAGGTCGATGACGTATCCCTCGGGGAACAGCTGCGTGACCGCGGTCTCGAAGATCCCGAAGTGCGTCCGCGAGTCCTCGGCGGTCTCGGGCCCGGAGTGTCCCGCGACCCAGAGGACCTTGCCGAGCTTGAGCTGGCAGTCCTGCGCGAGCTGGCTGAACAGCCGCATCGCGCCGTACTTGAGGTACGAGAACGACCCGTAGGTCGAGCACGCCCCCCAGAACCCGTTGAACGTCCGCATCGGGTCGTCGGCGAGGTTGACCGAGGCCATGCCCACCATCAGCCCCGCGTTGGTGAACTCGGTGATCTCTTGGGGAAGGAGCGTGCCGCGCGGGTTCGTCGTCCGGTGGTACCAGCCCCAGCCGGTCTCGCCGCCGAAGTCCTTGGCGAAACCGGCGATGTTGGTCGACTCCGCGAGGTCGGCGGAGCACGCGACGAACAGCGGACGCCCGTACTTCCGCTTCGCGGTCGTGTTGATCCACGCGCCCCACGTCGCGAGCGCCGCGCGGTTGGGTTGCTTGTCCCCGGGTTTTCTCCACATCGACTCGGGATAGGCCTTCGCGTCGAGAAGCTCCGGGTCGCCGAAGACCGCGGCGCCCTTGCCGCCGAGGTTGAATCCGGGAACCGACTCGGGCACCTCCTCGGCGATCTCGACGAGGCGCGTGGCGATCGCGTCGGCGAGCGCGGGATCGCGCGCCAGAACCGACATCGCCGCCTCGAAGTTGGCGCGCGCCTGCTGCAGGCGCTCCGCGTCGCCCGCCGGCGCCGCGGCGTCGACGCCGACGTACTGGACGCCGTATTTCTCCATGAACGCCTTGCGGACCGCCCAGAACTCGGGGGCGTTCATCGGCCACGGCGTGCCGTGCGACTTCTCGTCGTATTTGCCGTACCCGCGCCCCTTGCGCGTCTTGAACCACGCCATGGTCGGGAGCTTGCCGAGGTTCTCGCCGCGCGCGGCCTCGAGCGCCACGCGCGTGACCTCCGCCCAGTCCATCCCCTGCTCCGTGCCGACGACCCGCCAGCCGTACGGCTCGAACCAGTCGCGGGGCGTCCCGTGCACGACCGACGAACAGGCGTTCACGTCGATGCCGTAGTCGTTCCAGTCGATCAGGAAGACGAGGTTGGAGAGACCCAGTCCCCAGGCGGAGTTCTTGGTCTCGTGGGAGGCCCCGGGGGTGAGGCCGCCCTCCCCTTCGACGACGAAGACCTTGACCTCCTCGCAGCCGGCCATCTTGAGCGCGAGGGCCTGCCCCGCGGCGGGCGGCATCCCGTGCCCCGACGGACCGGTGTTCCACTTGAGGAACAGCGTCTTCCCCTCCATCTCGGCGTGGCCCGCGAGCCCGTGGCGGCGGCGAAGGACCAGGAGGTCCTCCCACGTCACGGCCCACTTCCCGCCGTCGGGGAAGGCGAAACGCTGCTCCCCTCCCGCCGCGTGGCGGACGCGCATCGACTCGTTGAGCACGGCGAGGATCGAGTAGATGAGGGGCACCGTGTGCCCCGCCGAGAGCACGAACCGGTCGGAGAACGGGCGCCACGGCCGCAGCAGGTCCCATCGCATCGCGCCGGACAGGAGGGTCGCGAGCGTGAGGTGAGCCTTCGACCGGGATCCGCCGGGGTGGCCGCTCTGCCGGTAGTTCAGGCTGAGGTCGATCACCTCGTCGACGAGGTCCTTCACGACCTCCCAGTGGGGGAACTGCTTCTCGGCGGAGGCCAGGAGGGCGGCGACGTCCGCGACGTTGGTCTTCGTGCTCAACGGCTACCTCGTGTTCTTCTTCATGAAATCGGCGATCCGCGCCAGACCCTCGTCGATGGCCTCGAACGAGGAGGCGTACGAGAAGCGGACGTGTTGCCCCTCGCCGGGGATGAGGCTCCCGAAGTGGACGTCGGAGAGCGTCGCCACGCCGGCGTCGTACAGCAGGCGCTTGCGGAGGTCCTCGCTGTCCGGCGAGCCGACCATCCGGCACGCCTCGTCGACGTTCGGCCAGACGTAGAAGGCGCCCCCCGGCTTCAGGCAGCGGAAGCCCGGGATCGCGTTCAGTCCGGCGACGATCCTGTCGCGCCGCTTCAGGAAGATCTCGCGCATGTCCTCCGCGGGCTTCTGGCTGGAGTTGAGCGCCTCGACGACCGCCCACTGGTTCGGGTGCGGCGGGCACGAGTCGGTGTTGGTGACCCAACGGGTGAACGCGGGCGCGAGCGCCTTGTTCGCCGCATAACCGATCCGCCAGCCGGTCATCGCGTAGGTCTTCGAGGCCGAGTCCGCGAGGATGGTCCGGTCCTGCATGCCGGCGCAGGCGGCGATCGAGGCGAACGCACCGTCGTAGACCAGCGCGGAGTACACCTCGTCGGAGTAGATCCAGAGGTTCTCGTAGTCCGATGCGATGCGGGCGATCTCCTGCAGCTCCTCGCGGCTCAGGAGATTCCCCGTCGGGTTCCCGGGGCTGCACAGGATCAGCAGGCGCGTGTGCTTGGTGATCTTCCTCCGCAGCTCGTCGACGTCGAAGTTGTACCCGCGCGCCTCGCGCAGCGGGAGCGGAACGGGCACGGCCCCGTGGGCCTTGATCTGCGCCTCGTAGATCGGGAACCCCGGGTTGGGATAGATCACCTCGTGGCCGGCGCCGTAGTCGGTGACCGACAACACGCTGTAGCCGATGAACGGCTTCCCGCCGCAGCCGCAGACGACGTCGTCCGGGGCCACTTCGATGCCGCGCGTGCGGGTGAAGTAGCGGGCGACCGCCTCGCGCAGCGGCGCGATTCCCGGGGACGGCGTGTAGCCGTGTTTCCCCTCGTCGATGGCGCGTTTGGCGGCCTCCTGGATGTGCGTCGGGGTCGGGAAATCGGGCTGGCCGATGCAAAAGGACACGACCCGCTTGCCCGCGGCCTCGAGCTTGGCGACCTCCGCGAGGACGACGAACGCGTTTTCGGTTCCGAGGTTTCGTGCGCGGTCGGAGATGGGAAGCATGGTCCCCCGCTTTCCGGCGCTGGTGAGGATCAAAGGACGCCGGAAAGCGGATTGTAGGAGGCGGGCGACGAAACGGGCAAGGGGCCGGAAGGCGAGCTTCCGGCCCCGCGATAGGCAAAGGTCAGATCGAGCTCCAGGACGACGCCCGGATCGCCGGTGCGGGCGCCCCGGGCGGCAGCGGCGCCACGGGCGGAACCGGCGGCACGGGCGGAACCGCCAGCCGGTAGGCGCGCGGCCCGGCCGCCTCGTCCTCCTCGATCTTCGGGAGGTCGGCGCGCAGCTTCACGACCTTGCGGTCGCGCACGACCTCGAGGTCGATGCTCTGGCCGGACTTGCCTCCGATCGCCTCGAGGATCTCGCCCGCCGAGGAGACCTCCGATCCGTCCACGCGCGTGATCACGTCGCCGACCTTGACCCCGGCCTTCTCCGCGACGCTGCCGGGGAGGACCTTGCCGACGAGAACGCCGTGTTCCTCGGGGGCGCCGAGGTGCTCGCGCAGCTCGGGGGTCGTGCGCACGAGCTCGACGCCCAGGCGCGGGCCTCCGCCGGCGAGTCGGATCCTCAGATGATCGAGCTGCGGCAGTCGCTCGAGCTCGAGCTGGCGGTACTGCTCGGCCATCGCGCGCGCGTCCTCCGCCATCGCGCGCGCGTCCTCCGCCGCCGCCCACGAGCCCTCGAATCCGGGGGCGAGCACGCGGAACTTGTTCTTGCGCTCGGCGAGCTGCGCCGAGAGGGTCTGCTTCTGCCCGTCCCGCAGGACGTCGAACCTCACGGTGTCGCCGGCCTTCGAGGCATGGATCATCTCGGTCAACGTCGCGGGACCGTGCACCTTGTCGCCGTTCATGGCGACCACGACGTCGCCTTTCTTCAGGCCGGCCTTCTCGGCCGGGGAGTCCTTGATGACGCTCGTGACCTTCGCGCCGCTCCCGGCCTCCTGCCCGGCGAGCGTCACGCCCAGCCACGGGCCGATCGTGACCGCGATCGCTTCGGGCGCCTCGGAGTCGCCGTCCCACTCGAAGACCTGCACCGGCTCGTCGCCCTGCTGGATCACGATCTTCCGCTTCTCGGCCTTGGGGGCCTCCTGCTCGGCGGCCCAGGTGATTCCCGCGACGAGCGCCGAGAACGCGAGCCCCGCGATCCCGACCCCGCGCAGCCACCGATTCGAGTCCATCTTCATCGTTTCGATCCTCCGCCCCCTGCTACGCCCGGGGGTGCGCGAAAGTCGACTACCATCCCGCCGTGATCGACGAACACGCCTTCCGCGGCCGGATCGCCCTCGTCACCGGCGGGGGGACGGGGCTCGGCCTCGAGATCTCCCGCTCCCTCGCCCGGCGCGGGGCGAAAGTCACCCTCGCGAGCCGGAGCGCGGAGCATCTGGAGGCGGGGCGGCGGACCCTGGCCGAGGGCGGCGCCGAGGCCGCCGCCATCCCGTGCGACGTGCGCGACCCCCATGCGGTGCGTCGCCTCGTCGCCGCGGTCCGGGAGCGCTTCGGCGGACTCGACGTCGTCGTGAACAACGCCGCGGGGAACTTCGTCCGCCCCGCCGAGCGCCTCCCCGAAAAGGCGTTCGCCAACGTCGTGGACATCGTCCTCAACGGGACCTTCAACGTCTCCCGCGCCGCCGGGAACGCGATGATCGCGCAGGGACGCGGCGGGGTCATCCTGAACGTCGTCGCGACCTACGCCTGGACGGGAGGCCCCGGCACCGTCCACTCCGCGTGCGCGAAGGCGGGCGTCCTCGCGATGACCCGGACCCTGGCCGTCGAGTGGGCGCGTCACGGGATCCGCGTCGTCGCGGTCGCCCCGGGACCGTTCGACTCGTCGGGGGCGGCGGACCGGTTGTGGCCGTCGTCGGAGCTCGAGGAGCGGGTCCGCGCCGCGATCCCCCTCGGGCGATTCGCGAAACGGGAGGAGGTCGCGGAGGCCGCCGCCTGGTTGTGCTCCGACTCCGCCGCGTACGTCACGGGCGATTGCCTGACGATCGACGGCGGCGCCTGGCTGGGGCGAGGAATCCTCGGCGCGGACGAGCCGATCCCGGTGGTGAGGAGGCGGCGATGAAACGGGCCCTGGTCCTGGCGGCGGCGCTCGCGACGATCCCGGGGAGCCATGCCTCCCGCGGAGAAGGAAAGATGTTCGCCACGCGCTCGGTGGTGCACGCCCGTCACGGAATGGTCGCCTCGTCCCATCCCCTGGCGACGCAGATCGGCCTCGACGTCCTGAAGGCCGGAGGAACCGCCGTCGATGCGGCGATCGCGGTGAACGCGGCGCTGGGGTTTCTCGAGCCGGTCGCCTGCGGCATCGGGGGCGATCTCTTCGCCCTCGTGTGGGACGCGAAGACCGGGACCCTGCACGGGCTCAACGCCTCCGGTCGCGCCCCCGCCGCCGTCCGTGCGGACGCGATCCCCGCGGAACCCGACGGCACGATTCCGCTCTTCTCCCCCTACGCCTGGACGGTCCCCGGAGCCGTGGACGGCTGGTTCGCCCTGCACGCGAAGTTCGGCCGCCTTCCGATGAAGGAGGTCCTCGCCGGACCGATCCGCTCCGCGCGCGAAGGGGAGCCGGTTCCGCAGGTGATCGCCGCCGCCTGGGCGCGCGGCGGCGCGCTGCACCGGGACAAGCCGGGGTTCGCGGCGGTCTTCCTTCCCGAGGGGCGCGCCCCGCGCGACGGGGAGGTCTTCCGGAATCCCGCGCTCGCGAAGGCTTACGAGCTTCTCGCGGAACAGGGACGCGACGGGTATTACCGCGGCCCGATCGCCGACGCGCTCGACGCGTATTCCCGGGAGGTCGGCGGGTTCCTGCGCAAGGAGGACCTCGCCGCCAACCGTCCGACCTGGGTCGAGCCGATCGCGACGACCTATCGCGGGGTCACCCTCTACGAGATCCCGCCCAACGGGCAGGGGCTCGCCGCCCTCGAGATGCTCAACCTCCTCGAGGGATTCGACCTCGCGTCGATGGGGCGCGACTCTGCGGAGTTCTGGCACGTGATGATCGAGGCGAAGAAGCTCGCCTTCGAGGACCGCGCCCGTTTCATCGCCGATCCGGAGTTCGCGAAGGTGCCGATCGAGGGGCTCCTCTCGAAAGCGTACGCCCGGGAGCGCGCGAAGCTCCTCGACCGCAAGCGCGCCACGGCGCGTCTCGAGCCGGGCTCGCCGCGATTCGGCTCGGGGGACACGACGATCCTCGTGACCGCGGACGCCGCGGGGAACATGGTCTCCCTCATCCAGAGCAACTACGCCGGGTTCGGCTCGGGGTACGCGCTCGCCCCCTACGGCTTCGGCCTGCACAACCGCGGCGCGCAGTTCGACCTGAAGCCCGGGCGCGCCAACTCCCTGCAGCCCGGCAAGCGCCCCTTCCACACGATCATCCCCGCGTTCGCGATGCGCGACGGGAAGCCCTGGCTCGCCTTCGGTCTCATGGGGGGCGACATGCAGCCCCAGGGGCACGTGCAGGTCCTCGTGAACCTCGTCGACTTCGGGATGAACCTGCAGGAGGCGGGCGACGCGCCGCGCTTCTACCATACCGACTCGTCGGAGCCGACGGGCACGCTCATGACCGACGGCGGCGTGCTCGCCCTCGAGCCCGGGGTCCCCGCCGAGGTGCGGCGCGAGCTCGCCCGGCGCGGGCACAGGATCCAGGAGCAACCCGCGGGGGCGTTCGGCGGGTACCAGGCGATCGCGCGGGACCCCGCGACCGGGATCCTCTCGGGGGCCAGCGAGTCCCGGAAGGACGGGTGCGCGGCCGGGTATTAGGGGCGAGTGGACGCGGAGTTCACGAGGACCTAACTTCGGGGGCGTACATTCGAGAACGTAAGTAAGGATGGGTCCCCGATGACGAAGTTCGTGTTCCTCACCGACGAGCCCGAGAAAGTACGCCGCGCCTGGGGCGCCGCATGCGAATGGACCGTGACCGCCTTCGAGTCCGCGGCCGACGCGTTGTTCTGGGAGCGCCAGATGTGCCGCGCCGGTGCCGTGGCGCTCGAGGGCCAGGGCTTCCACTTCGGCGTGGTCGCTATCGCAGCGCCGACGTCAACCACGGGACGTAGGTGATCAGCAGCACCGACGCCAGCAGGACCGCCAGCATCGGCACCGTCGCCCGGTAGACCTCCGGCAGGGGCTTCTCGAACCGGTACGAGGCCAGGAAGAGGTTCATTCCGACGGGCGGGGTGAGGTAGCCGAGCTCCATGTTCGCGAGGAAGATCACGCCGAGGTGGACGGGATCGATCCCGTACGCCGCACCGATCGGCGCGATCAGGGGCACGACCACGACGATCGCCGAGAAGATGTCCATCAGGCAGCCGACCACGAGCAGGAAGGCGTTGAGCAGGAGCAGGAACATCGCCGGCGACGCGACGATCCCCTGGACCCACGCGACGCCGCGGGTCGGGATCTCCGCGTCGATCAGGTAGTTGGTGAAGCCGAGGGCGACGCCGAGGATCAGCAGGACGCCCCCCATCAACACGCCGCACTTCGCCGCGACCCGACGCAGGTCCCCGCGCACCCTCAGGTCGCGGTAGACGAACGTCTCGACGACGAAGGCGTACAGCGCCGTCGCGGCGGCGACCTCGACGAGGGTCGCGAAGCCGCCGAACAACCCGACCAGGACCACGACCGGGAGGGCAAGCTCCCACTTCGCCTGCCACACCGCGTCCGCCGCGGCGCGCGGATCGAACGGCGGCCGCGAGGCGGCCCCTCCGCCCTGCAGGATCACGCCGAACACCCCGGCGAAGCCGAGCATCACGAAGCCCGGGAGCAGGCCCCCGAGGAACATCTCGTCGACGGGGGTCTTCGCGGTGATGCCGTACAGGATCACGGGGAGGCTCGGCGGGAAGAGCAGTCCCAGCGACCCCGCTCCCGTCAGAAGCCCGAGGGCCCTTCGCTCCGAGTACCGCGCCGCGACGAGGACCGGCATCAGCAGTCCGCCCAGGGCGAGGATCGTCACCCCCGAGGCCCCGGTGAACGACGTGAAGAAGGCGCAGACGAGCACGGTCGCGATCGCGGGGCCGCCGCGCATCCATCCGGTGAGCTCCTGGAACACGCGGACGAGGCGCTGCGACGCGCCCCCCTCCGCGAGGAAGTACCCCGCGAGGGTGAAGAGCGGAATCGTGGGGAGCATCGCCTGACGCGTCATCCGGTACGTCTCGACCGGAACCGCGGCGATCGGGACGTCGGCCTGGCGGAACAGCAGCAGCGCCGCCCCGCCGAGCGTCGTGAAGACCGGGGCGCCGAGCGCGGTCGCGATCGCGAGCGTCGCCATCCCCGGCCAGAAGAGCGTCGTCGGGGAGGCCCGGAGGAGCGCGACGAAGACGCCGATCCCGATCCCCGCGGCGAGGAGCCGACCCCGCGTCGACTCCGAGGCGCCGGTCGCGAGGCGCACCGCGACGATCGCGAAGCCGGTCGGGAGGGCGAGCTGGACGACCCAGACGGGAACTCCGAAGGCGACGATGGCGGGCGAGCCTCGCTCCGCCAGGACGACGTCCGCCGCCGCGCGGGCGAGCGCCGCCGAGATCCCCGCGGCGACGCCGCCCGCGATCCCGTTCGCGGTCGCGCGGGCGCGCGGGGGAAACAGGTCCACCCCCGTCGACAGCGACAGCAGCTTTCCTTCGCGGGCGGCGAGGGCGCCGCCGAACATGGCGGCGACGAGGGTGAGATGCTGCACGATCGGCGTCGCGCCCGTGATCCCGGTCCCCGTGGCCTTGCGAAGGACGATCTCCGCGAGGGGAATCGCGGCCATCAGGAGCAGGCACGCCGCGACGAGGCCGTCCTCGAAGGCGTGAAGCGCGCGCAGGACCCTCGCGATCATCGAGCGTTCGCGCGATACGCCTCGACGTCCTTGCGCACGGCGTCGAAGACGTCGGCGGGGACGATCCTCCCGCGGATGTCCCCCCAGTTCGCCTCGGCGATCGCCTGCCACGCCGCGAGGTCCGCCGCCGACGGGGTCACGACCTTGAGACCTCGTTCCTTCATGCGCGCGATCGCCTCCTCGTTCGACCCGCGGATCTCGGCCTTCAGCCTCTCCCCCGCCTCGCGGGCCGCCTCGAGCAGCGCGGGCTTCGCCGCCTCGGGGATCTGGTCCCACGCGCGTTTCGTGACGACGGTCGCGCCGATGAGCGGCGCCCAACGGACCTCGGTCATGTTCGGAGCGAGCGCGAACCACTGCGAGGCCAGTGCGAGCAGCGGCGTCGTCGGAACCGCGCGGATCAGCCCGGTCTGCAGCGACGGGAGAATCTCGTTCGAGGCGAGCGGGACGGGACGAAACCCGGCCTTCTTGTAGAGCTCCACCCCGGCGTTGTCGCCCCCCCACACGAAGATCGGCTGCGGGCGCAGCGCCGCGGGGTTCGGCGCGGGGTCCTTCGTGAAGAAGCAGACCCAGCCGCCGTCCCCCCAGTTGAGGACGAGGAACCCCCGGTCCGCGAGCCGTTTCTCGAGCAGCGGCCGGAGCGCCGCGCGCGCGTGGTCGAGCTCCTCGTACGACCGGAACATCATCGGAATCTGGAACGCCCGCAACGACGGGTCGATCTGCGCGAGCCCTTCGGTGGAGAGCGACGCCGCATGGAACTGGCCGATCCTCAGCTTCGACACGGCGTCGGGCTCGTCCCCCGCGATGCCGCCGGCGAAGATCCTCAGCTTCACCCCGCCGGCGGGCGCCGATTTCCACTTCTCGCCCATGTCCTGGAGGATCCGGTGCCAGGACGACCCCTCGGGGATCACGGTCGCCAGCTTGATTTCGACCGACCGGTTCGCGGGGGCCTGGCCGAGCCCGAGGGCGCCCGCGCCGAGAATCAGAGCCAAGACGATCGGTCGTCGCATCCCGGACCTCCTCAGTAGAACAGCGCCTCGGTGCGCGAGAGCAACCAGCGCGCGCGCCGCTGGGCCACCAGGTTGGCCAGGCGCCACTCCGGGCGCCGATCCACGTCGACGGCGAGGGCCTTCGCGAGCAGCGCGTCGAACTCGCTCCGGTTCTGCTCGGGCACGCTCACGCTCTCGGCGAGCCCGACGAAGGCGGAGGCACGGTCGCCCCCCGAAAGCTCCGCGGCACGCGCGTAGGCGGCCCGGGCCCGCGCGCGCGAGCCGCCGGCGGCCTCGGAGCGTCCGGCGTCGAAGGCGGCCCGCAGCTCGAGGAGCGATCCCTCCCCCCAGTCCGGGTCGATCGCCTCCGCGCGGCGCAGCAGCTCCTCGACTTTCCCCTGGTCGGCCACGAGACCGAGATCGTCCTTGCCGTTCGCGATCGCGGCGCCCCACGCGGCCGCGGTCCAGTAGAGCAGCGGCACCGACTCCCGGCCTCCGCCCTCGAGCCCCCGCAGTCCGTACCCCCGCGCGCGCAGGAAGAGCTTCTTCGCGCGGACGCGCTGCGCGCGTGCGGCCTCGAGGTCGACGTCCTCGAGGGCGTCGGCGTCCTGCTGCACGAAGGCGTACGCGTACTGCGTGAACCCGCTCGCGGCGGCGAGCAGGAGCCCCGGGTGATCGGGGACCTCCGCGAGCAGCCCTTCGATCGTCTTCAGCGCGAACGGCACGGCGTCGCGGACGAGCTCGGGGTCGTCGTCGGAGGCGTAGGTCGTGCCCGAGCTCGCGAGCGCGTCGCCGAGCTTGCGGATCGCGAACGTGCGCACCGAGCACCCCGGCGCGACGAGTGTCGCGACCAGCGCCGCGGCGCACGCGACCTTCAGCGGATCACGCCGCATCCGATTCGCGCGCCGGCGGCTCCGGTGGGTTGCGTCGTGAAGTCGTCGACCTTCTCGTGGATCACGACGGACTTCCCGACGACGTTCGTCCCCGGATCGCCGCCGATCGTCCAGAGCGTCGTCTCGAACTCGAGCTCGGCCTCGCCCTGGGCGTTCGCGACGAGGTTGCCGATGTCGCCGTGGTGGAACTTCGACTCGTGCCCCCACTTCCCGTGGGGCGCCCCGGTGGGATTCCAGTGTCCGCCCGCCGTCGCGGCATCGGGGGCGGAGCAGTCTCCCTTCTCGTGGAGGTGGACGGCGTGCGGGCCCGGCGTGAGCCCCGTCACGCGGATCTTCATCTCCACCCCGCCGTCGTCGACCTTGAAATGGGCCTCTCCCTTCACCGCGCTGCCGCTTCGCGCCTCGATCGTCGCCTTGGCGTGCGGCGGCTTCTCCTTCGCGAGCGCCGCGGGCGAGGCGGCGAGCATCGCGGCGCAGAACAGGACGGTCGTTCTCATCGGGAGCCTCCTTCGGCATCGATCGCGCGGCGGACCAGATCCGCGTCCGCGACGTGCGGCAGCGTGACCCTCAGGCGGGATTCGTTCTCCATCGCGCGGCGGATCGCGAAGCCGGCCCCCTCGTGGCGGGCCCAGGCGCGCCGTGCGATTCCGTTGTTCACGTCCCAGTGGAGCATCGCGCGGATCCGGCGGTCGGCGTCGTCGGTGCCGTCGATCACCATGCCGAAGCCGCCGTTGATCGCCTCGCCCCATCCGACCCCGCCGCCGTTGTGCAGGCTCACCCACGTGGCGCCGCGGAAGGCGTCGCCGAGGACGTTGTGGACCGCCATGTCGGCGGTGAGGCTCGAGCCGTCGCGCAGGTGCGAGGTCTCGCGGTAAGGGGAATCGGTCCCCGAGACGTCGTGGTGGTCCCGGCCGAGCACGATCGGCGCCTTCACCCGCCCGTCCCGGATCGCGCGGTTCATCGCGAGGGCGATCCGCGTCCTCCCCTCCGCGTCGGCGTAGAGGATGCGCGCCTGCGAGCCGACGACGAGGCGGTTGCGCTTCGCCTCGCGGATCCAGCGCAGGTTGTCGAGCATCTGCTCCCGGATCTCTCCCGGGGCCTGGGCGGCCATCGCGGCGAGGACGTCGCCCGCGATCGCGTCGGTGGCGTCGAGGTCCGACGCCTCGCCGCTCGTGCATACCCAGCGGTAGGGGCCGAACCCGTAATCGAAGCAGATCGGCCCCATGATGTCCTCGACGTACGAGGGGTAACGGAAGGAGCCGTCCTCGCGCAGGACCGGCGCTCCGGCGCGCGAGGCCTCGAGCAGGAACGCGTTCCCGTAGTCCCAGAAGTACATGCCTCGCGCGGCGAGCACGTCGACCGCCTCGACGTGACGGCGCAGCGACGCGTGCACGCGCTCGCGGAACCCCGCGGGATCGTCCTTCATCATGGCGTTCGACGCCTCGAACGAGAGCCCCGCCGGGTAATACCCGCCCCCGTAGGGGTTGTGCAGCGAGGTCTGGTCGGAGCCGAGCTCGACGGCGACGCCCGCCGCGGCGAGGCGTTCCCACAGGTCCACGACGTTCCCGAGGAATCCGATCGAGGCGGCCTCCTTCGCCCCGCGCGCGCGCTCGACCCGGGCGAGAAGGCGATCGAGGTCGGTCTCGACCTCCGAGACCCACCCCTGCTCGTGGCGCAGCTTCAGCGGCTTCGGGTTCACCTCGGCGACGACCCCGACCGCGCCGGCGATCACCGCCGCCTTCGCCTGCGCGCCGCTCATCCCGCCGAGGCCGGAGGTCACGAAGACGCGCCCGGCGAGTCCCGCCTCGCCGGTGCCGAGGATCTTCCTCCCCGCGTTGAGCAGGGTGATCGTCGTCCCGTGCACGATCCCCTGCGGCCCGATGTACATGAACGACCCGGCGGTCATCTGGCCGTACGAGGTCACCCCGAGCGCGGCGAGGCGCTCGTAGTCGTCCGGGGTCGAGTGGTTCGGGATCACCATCCCGCACGTGACCACGACCCTGGGCGCCTCGGGACTCGAGGGAAACAGGCCGAGCGGATGGCCGGAGTAGAGGACGAGCGTCTGCTCGTCGGTCATCTCCGAGAGGTACTTCATCACGAGCCGGTACTGCGCCCAGTTCTGGAAGACCGTCCCGTTCCCACCGTAGGTCACGAGCTCGTGGGGGTGCTGCGCGACGGCGGGGTCGAGGTTGTTCTGGATCATCAGCATGATCGCCGCCGCCTTCCGCGAGCGCGCGGGGTAGGCGTCGATCGGGTGCGCCTTCATCGGATAGGAGGTCGGCCGGTACCGGTACATGTAGATCCGGCCCCGGTCGGCGAGCTCGCCCGCGAACTCGGGGGCCAGCGCCTCGTGCAGGTGCGGGGGGAAGTAGCGCAGGGCGTTGCGCAGCGCGAGCTCGCGTTCGGCCGCCGTGAGGACCTGGCGGCGGGCGGGGGCGTGATTGACCTCCGGGTCCCAGGCGGGCATCGGAGGGAGCGTGTCCGGAATCCCTTCGGCGATCCGATCCAGCATGGAGGTTCCTCGACGCCGCGTATCGTAGCTTAACGCAAGCTTTCGGTTGATCTTCGTCAACTCCCGGGGCGCGGTTGCTGGTACCTTGAGCCGTCGAGGGCCCCTCGATGAGCCAGACGCCCCGGATCACGCTCGACATCCTCCGGAAATACGACCGCCCCGGACCCCGATACACCTCCTACCCGACCGCGGTCGAGTTCCACGAGGGGTTCGACGCGCCGGCCTACCTCGAGCGCCTCGCCGGGGCGAACCGCCAGAACGCACCCCTTTCCCTGTACGCGCACCTTCCGTTCTGCGAGCACCGGTGCGCCTTCTGCGGCTGCCACGTGGTGATCACGAAGGAGCGGGCGGTCGTCGACAAGTATCTCGAGCGCCTCCACCGCGAGATCGACATGCTCGCGGAGCACCTCCCGGACCGACGCAGGGTCACCCAGCACCACTGGGGCGGCGGCACCCCGACCCACCTCGAGCCCGACCAGATCGAGGCCCTCTACCGGAAGATCACCGGCCACTTCGAGCTCGACCCCACGGGGGAGATCGCGATCGAGGCCGACCCGCGCGTCACCACGCGCGCGCAGATCGACCTTCTCCGCGCGATCGGCTTCAACCGCGTCTCCATGGGCGTGCAGGACTTCGACCCCGAGGTCCAGGTCGCCATCGACCGGAATCAGTCCGAGGCGCAGTCGCGCGAGCTCTACGACTACTGCCGCTCGAAGGACTTCCACTCGATCAACATCGACCTGATCTACGGCCTGCCGAAACAGACGATCGAGCACTTCTCCGACACCATCCGCTCGGTCATCCGGATGCGCCCCGACCGCGTGGCGCTCTACTCCTTCGCGCACATCCCCTGGAAGAGCGCGCAGCAGAAGTGGATCGACCCGAGCGATCTTCCCGCCCCCGAGCTGAAGCTCGCCCTGTTCGTCGCGGCGCGCGACCTTTTCCTCGACGCCGGCTACGCCGAGATCGGCATGGACCACTTCGCGGTCCCCGAGGACGAGCTCGCGACCGCCCGGCGCGACCGCCGCCTCCACCGGAACTTCATGGGGTACACGGTCAAGATGGGCACGGACATGCTGGCGGTCGGCGTCTCCGGGATCGGCGACGTGCAGGGGGCCTTCGCGCAGAATGAGAAGAAGCTCTCGAGCTACTACGCCGCCCTGGACGCCGGGAAGTTCCCGATCGAGCGCGGATACGCTCTCGACGCGGACGACCTCCTCCGTCGCGAGTTCATCACCCGCCTGATGTGCAACCTCTGGGTGGACGTGCGCGAGATCGAACGCGAGTTCGGGATCTCGTTCGCGGAGTATTTCGCCGCCGAGCTCGCGGAGCTCAACCGCCCGGACGGCCCGGTGGAGCACGGCTTCGTCGAGATCGCGCCCGACCACGTCGAGGTCCTGGGCCTCGGGCGCTTCTTCGTCCGGAACATCGCGATGACCTTCGACCGTTACCTGAAATCGAAGCTCGGCGAAAAGCCGATGTTCTCCCGAACGGTGTAGAAAAGGGGTCAGGCCCCTTTTTCTTCTCAATTCGAGGGGACGATCCGCACCAGCCCCCAGTCCTTCGGGTCGTAGAAGCGCCGGACGAAGCGCTGGATCTCTTCCAGAGGGATCGACGCCGCGCGCTGCGCCCTCGCGTCGAAAAACCCCACGGGCAACCCCAGGGTCCGCTCGTTCATCCACGTGGTGAGCACCTGCTCGGGGGACTGCTTCGCGAATGCGCGCCGCCCGAGGAGGTACCCCGCGGCCGCCGCGCGCTCCTCCTCGCTGATCCCCTGCTCGTGAAGCCGCTTCACCACCTCGCGCAGGTGAGCCTCGGTCGCCTCGGCGTTCCCGGCGCGCGTGAAGGTCTTCGCGACGACCCACCCTGCGACGGCTCCGGTCGAGTCTTCCGTCCACGCCCCGTAGGTGTCGCCGCGCTGGTGGCGCAGCGCCACCGACAGCCGCGAGTAGAAATGCCCGCCGAGGACGTGGTCGGCGATCTGGAACGCCGCGTCGTCGGGGTCGGTCCACGCGGGCGCGGCGCGCCCGTAGCCGAAATAGACCTGGGTGAGCTTGCGGACGGGGATGCTCGCCACCTCCGGCCCGGGCGCGCGCATCGGCCGGTATTCGGGATGCATCCCGGAAGGCGCCTCGCCGACGTCCGGCAACCCCAGCCGGCCGAACTGCAGCTCGGCCTCCTCGCGAGAGAGCGCCCCCGCGAAACCGACGATCCGCCCCGGGAGCCTCAGCGCGGCGTCGCGGGCGGCGACGAGGCGCCCGGCGTCGGCCGAGGGCGTCAACGGGTCGTCCCACTCGGCCCGCCGCGGATCGCCGGGCTCGTAGAGCCGCTTCGCGAGCTCGAGGCCGATGCGGAAATCGGTCGTGCGCTCGACGGCCTCGCGCTCGAACCGGAAGGCGCGCCGACGCGTCTTCAACTCCTCCTCGTCGAGGGCGCGATTCGACAACACGTCCCGCAGCAGGGCGACGGCGTCGTCGAGGTCGTCCCGCAGGAACGTCGCGCGCAGGGTCGCGCTCCTCGGACCGACGCCGAGCGAAAGGTCCACCGCCAGCGCGTCGGCGCGGGCGCGCAGCGCCCCCTCGGGGTCGCGGGACTGGCTCGTCCAGGCCGTCTCGAGGTCGCGCTCGCGCGCCCAGGGGAGGTGCGTCCCCGCCGGAACCTGCACGACGAGCGTGACGATCGGGGCGCGCCGGTCCTCGAGGAACGCGACGGTCGTCCCAGGACCGACTCCCCAGGAGGAGACGGCGAGCAGCAGCGGCGCGAGCATCAGCGCACCACCGGGTAGAGCCAGCCGAACAGGCGGACCCACAACGGCACGCGCTCGGGCCTCGCGTAGAGACGGATCGGCTCCTTCCCGCCCACGTACCTCCGGAACGCCGCCGCGACGTCCTCGCGCGTGACGGCGGCGAGGCGGGCGTCCTCGTCCAGGGCGAGGGCGGCGTCGCCGAGCCACCAGCGCGCGCGCCCGATCGCATCGGCCCGCTCGTCGACGAAGTAGGAACGGCGCAGCCGGTCGCGGCGAAGCGAGCGCTTCGCGGCGTCCACCGATGCGTCGGTCAGCCAGTCGAGCGAGGCGAGCGTCGCTCGGGCGCGGTCGAGATCGCGGAACGCGGTCTTCTCCCGGCGGTACGGGAGGTTCGCCCCGTAGAAGACGACCGCGCCCCCGCGCCTCAGGCGGAGGGACTCCGTGCCCCCTTCCAACGCCCGCTTTCCGTCGACCACGAGCGTCTCGCGGAACCGGTCGACGGCCCCCCCGTCGAGCAGCTGCAGCATCACGTCGATCGCCGGCCCGTCGGGGCTCCCCGCCGGGGGCAACACGAACCCCGCGATCGCGACCTCGACCGGGGGGATGTCCTCCTTCACCGCGACCTTCGCGGGGAACGTCCATCCGTCGAGCGCAGGGACCTCCGGGACGGGAACGGCCCCCGCCGGGATCGTTCCGAACCTCGCCTTCACCTCGGCGAGCGTCGCTTCCGGATCCACCGGGCCGACGATCACCAGGTGCGCGCGGTCGGCGCGGTAGTGACGGTCGCGGAACTCCCGCGCGCGCTCGACCGTCGCCGCGGCGACCTCGTCCTTGTTCCCGCTGGCGTCGTAGGCGTACGGGTGGCCGCCGAGCAGCTGCCGCTGCGCCGCGACGAACGCCCGGGCGAGGGGGTCGTTCTCCGTGCGCATCCGCAGCTCCTCGAGCACGATCCGCTTCTCGTTCTCGAGGTTGGCCGGGGTCACGTCGAGCGAGCGGAACCGGTCGGCCTCCATTTCGAGCACCGCGTCGAACGCTCCGGGGGCGATCGTCGAAACGTAGACCGTCTCGTCCGGAGTCGTCATCGCGTTCTGGTACCCGCCGTGGCGGTGATGGAGCGCCGCGTAGTCCTCCCGGGGATGCGCCGCCGTCCCGCCGAACATCAGGTGCTCGAACAGGTGCGCGAGCCCGCGCTCCCCCTCGCGCTCGTCGGCGGCTCCGGCGTGGATCCACACCTGGGTGGCGACGACGGGAGCCTCGGGGTCGCGGAGGATCGACACCTCGAGGCCGTTCTCCAGGCGCGCCTGCACGAGGGCGGCGGCGAGCAGGCATCCGGCGGGGAACCCCATGGGCGCAAGGCTACCAGAGCGGTATTCTCGTGTCGGGCATGGTCACGACCTATCGCTGCTCCACCGAGGGGATCCTCGCCTCGCGCCGTTTCGCGTGCGGCGTCGGAGGTCTGCTCGGCGGGACCGTCGCCCTCGCGTGGGGGGAGATCGCGACCTCGCCCGCGTCGATGGGGGCGGGAGCGCTGCTCCTGCTGGCGGGGGGCGTCTCGCTGTGGCTCGCGATCGCCACCCGCTACGTGATCTCCCCGTTCGACCTCGTCGTGCGGTTCGGCCCGCTGAAGCGCCGCATCCCCCTCGAGTGCATCGAGGGGGCGATTCCCGCCCGGCGCCGCGTCGTCGGTCCCCGAGGCGAGATCGAGGTCCTCTCGGTCGCCTACCGGCTCGCGGGCCGCCCGCGGATGGCCCACCTCGTCCCCGAGGAGCGCGACCGGTTTCTCCGGGAGCTCGCGGCGAAGGCGCCGTTCCTCGAGCTGCGGGGCGAGTCGCTCGTGCGCGTGCCGACCCTCGGCTAGCGCCCCAGCTCGAATCGCAGCGCCGCGTCCAGCTCCGGATGGCGAAACGCGAACCCCGCCCGCTCGAGCGCGCGGGGCACGACGAACGCCCCTCCCAGCAGCATCGCCTCCCCCATCTCCCCGAAGGCCAGCTGCACGACGGCGGCGGGGAGCGGGAGGAACGAAGGGCGCCGCACCACGCGGCCGAGCGCGTGCGCGAAGTCCCGCTGCGAGACCGGATTCGGGGCGGTGACGTTGACCGGTCCCGACAGCGTCTCGTTCATCAGGACGAAGTGGATCGCCCCGACCACGTCGTCGAGCGCGATCCAGGAGAACCCCTGGCGTCCGGACCCGATCGGCCCTCCGCCGCCGAGGAGGAACGGCGTCAGCATCTTCTGCAGCGCCCCGCCGGAGGGCGACAACACGACGCCGAAGCGCGCGAGCACGGTCCTTATCCCGCGCCCTGGCGCGGGCGCGGCCGCATCCTCCCAGGCCGTCGTCGTTTCGGCGAGGAACCCCGCCCCCCGGGGGGCGCTCTCGTCGATCTCCCGGGACGCGCTGTCGCCGTAGAACCCGATCGCGGACGCCGACACGAAGACGCGAGGCGGGGTCGAAAGCGACGCCGCCGCGCGTGCGAGCCGCCCGGTCCCCTCGACGCGGCTTCCGACGATGCGGCGTTTGTGCTCCTCGGTCCAGCGGCCGCCCGCGATGTTCTCCCCGGCGAGGTGCACGACCGCGTCGACACCGTCGAGCGGGGCGAGGTCGAAGTCGACGCCGCCGCCGGGGCGGCGCGTCAGCCGCCGCACCTCGTGCCCTCCGCTCTCGAGGAAGGCGCACAACGCGGACCCGACGAGCCCCGACGCGCCGCTCACCGCGACCCGCAGGCGCGGGCGGTCGGCGTACGCCGCGTGGCGCTCGAGATCGGCGAGGGTCACGGCGTGGCGGCGCGCGAACAGGCGCTCGAGCTGCGAGGCCGCGAAGCCGGCCCCGATCGGTCCGGTCGGAAGGCGCCACGTGACGCGATCGACGAGCGTCGAGGCCGAAGGGCCGTCGTCCTCGAAGCGGTGCTCGTGTTCCCAGAAGGCGAAGGGCCCTTCGCGCTGGACGTCGACGAAACGGCGCGGGGGCTCGCAGACGGTGTGCTCGGCGACCCAGCGCGTGCGGATCGGGCCGACGGGCGTCTCGATCACGAGCCGGCTCCCGGCCGCGAGCCCCCGTCCGCGGCGCTCGAGGACGCGAACCCGCCTCCACGGCGGCGTCAGGCGCTCGAACGCCCCGGGCCGGGCGTGCCAGGCGAAGACCTGCTCGGCGGAGACGGGCAGGCGCAGCCGGCGTTCGAAGACGCGGTCGGCCATGGCTACGGGACGACCCAGGTCGCCGTCCATTCCCCCGCGTCGTCCCAGCGGAACTTCGCCCGCCGGTGGCCGCGCGCGTCGAGGTAAAGCCAGTCGAACGCGTGCACCGTGCAGCGCAGCACCGCGAAGTTCGCGCGTCCGGCCTCGGCTTCCTTGAGGTCGGGATCGTCGGCCGAGAGCTCGGGAGGAAGCCCCGAGCCGGGCGCGTCGAGGGGCGTCCCGGGCGCCAGCGACGCGTAGCCGCGGCGGCTCCAAACCATCGACGCCGCCCACTGCCGCTGCGCGAGATCGTCGGTCGCGCGAATCTCCGCGATCCCCGAGGCCCGGACCTGCACCTTGCGTCGCGCGTCGTAGAAGACCCAGGTCACGCGAGGCTCGGCCTCGATCTCCGCGATCTTGGACGCGCGGCGGTCGGAGTGCGCGAGCAGGACCCGCTCCGCGCGGAAGACCTTGCGGAGGATGACCGTCCGCACCGACGGCCCCGACGTCCCTGCGGTCGCGAGCGCGGGGCAGTGGAAGGGCTCGCGACGGTCCGAAGCGCCGCGCTCGAGGAGCGTCCAGATCGACTCGACGATCTCTTCGAAGCTCTCCGGGCGACTCATCCCCGTAACCCTAGTCCTGCGGCCGGTACGACTTCAAGGCCTCCGGCACAAGTTCCTGGAGCCTTCGGATCCTCGTGTCGTCGGAGGGGTGGGTGCTGAGGAACTCGGGGGGAGCGCCGCCTTGCTTCGCGGCCGCCATCCGTCGCCAGAAGTCGGGGGCCTGCCGCGGGTCGTACCCGGCCATCGCCATGAAGATCAGGCCCAGGCGATCCGCCTCGGACTCCTGCACGCGGCTGAAGGGGAGCAGGGCGCCCACCTGCGCCCCGACGCCGTACGCCTGCCGCCACAACGCGCGCGTCTCCCCGGGCTTCTCCTGCAGCGCCACGTCGAGGGCCACGCCGCCGAGCTCCGCGAGCATCTGCTGGCTCATCCGCTCCGAGCCGTGCTCGGCGATCGCGTGCGCGATCTCGTGCCCCATGACGACGGCGAGCCCCGTGTCGTCCTGGGCGACCGGCAGCAGCCCCGAGTAGACGACGACGCGCCCGCCGGGCATGCACCATGCGTTGACCTGCTTGTTGTCGACGAGGTTGAATTGCCACTGGTAACCGGCGAGTCGCGAAGCGAGCTTCGCCTCGGTCATGTAGCTCTCGACGGCGCGTCGGATCCGCTCGCCGACGCGGCGCACGCGCTCGCTCGACGCCGCGTCCTTGCTCGGCGGGTTCTCCTCGAGGAACCGGCCGTACTCCTGCGCGGCGAGCGCGGTCATCTCCGAGCTCGACACGAGGTTGACCTGACGGCGGCCGGTGATGGGCACCGTCGAGCATGCCGCGAACAGGACGAGGACGACCAGGGACCCGAGGATGCGGCGCATCGCGACCTCCGCAGGAAATTATGTCAGACGGGCGGCCGGCTCCCCTTCCCGTACCCGGTCAGCTCCACGTACCCCGAGCCCACCCGCTCCCCCTCGGCATCGCGGATCTCGACGGCCCCCTCCCAGTAGAAGACCCCGCCGGACGCCAAGCCCGCGTTCTCCTGCTCGCGGAGGAGCGGCACGACCGCGAGGCGCAGCCCTTCCGAGGGAAGCTCGACGATCCATCCCGAGGGGTAGGTCGCCCCGGTCGCGGGACTGGTCCACGAGCCGGTCGCCCGGACCGACCAGGCCGACGGGTCGAGGCCGCGCGGCGTGCCGTCCGCCGCGATCACGGTGCCGTTGCGGAAGTCGGCGGTCCCGTCGGCCCGGCGCAGGGCGTAGAGCATCACGTCGCGGCCGTCGGCGAGCTTCAGGCTGAACCAATCCCACCCGACCTGTTCCTTCGAGAGCTGGGAGGACCCGAACTCCTTGTCCATCCAGCTCGAGCCGCGCACCTTCCAGCTTCGGCCTCCGACGGTGAGCGTCCCCTCGGTCCTCAGGCGCGTGAAGGAGTAGTACTGGCTCGCGGCGGTGGGCCCCTCCCCCTTGCGGCTGAAGCCGTTGGGCCCCTGCAGCACGAGCGGCTTCTCCGGCCGCGTCGTGAGGTCGAAGGCGATCCCTTTCGCGTCGTCGCGCATCGAGGCGTCGAACCCCGCGCCGTTCCAGCGCAGCTCCCACTTCCCGTCGGTGCCGGCGGGAGCGACGATCCAACCGATCGGGTTCTCGGGAAACGGCCGGAAGCCGCCGAGCAGCGGCATCGCGCGGTGGAGGACGTCGCTGAAGACGTGGCGACTCCCCGCGACGTCGGTGACCGACGCGTGCCCCATCGCGAGATTCGCCGCCGACCAGGCCGAATCGAGCGACGGCCGCTCCGGCGCGACGCCGATCCGGAAGAGGGTGAACTGGTAGCCGAACGTCCGGCCCGGATCGTCGACCGCCTCGAGCTCCCCGGTCAGATACCACCACTCGGTCCGATAACCGTCGTGCGCCCAGTGGTCGCGGGGGAACGACCATGCGAAATCGGGGACGGCGGCCTTCCAGGCCGCCAGGGTCAGGACGAGAGCGAGCGGAGCGACGAGCACGCGCTCACTGTAGAGACCGCGAGCCGGCGGCGCGAGCGGTCCGCCCGGCTGCACGCGGGGCCCGCGGCGGGGCCGATCGACGCACGATGTCCCGGTCGATGCGGCGCGGAATGGGCACCTGGTTCCCGATATTGGCGCTCGCCGGCGCGAGCGCCCCCTCCTGCCCTGCCCCACGCCGCATCGACGCCCCCATCGTGATCGTGTCCATCGACACCTTGCGGGCCGATCACCTCGCCGCGTGGGGAGGCCGGGGGGTCGCGACCCCCGCGCTCGACCTCCTGCGTCGCGAGTCGATCCTCTTCGAGCGCGCGTACACCCACGCCCCGCTGACGCTGCCCTCGCACGCGTCGCTGTTCACCGGGCTCCTCCCCGCCGATCACGGCGTGCGCGACAACGTCGGCTACGCGCTCGACGCGGCGAGGGCGCCCACCCTCGCCGCCGCGCTGCGGGCGCGGGGGTACGCGACGGCCGGCTTCGTCTCCTCGTTCGTGCTCCGGCGCAAGACCGGGATCGGCGACGGATTCGACGTCTGGGACGACGCGATCGACCCCTCCGCCTCGCGCCTGGCCGAGGCGAGCCGCGACGGCGCCGAGACGGTGCGACGCGCCCTGACGTGGCTGCGCCGGCGCGACGGGAGGCCGTTCCTGCTCTTCGTGCACCTCTACGAGCCGCATGCGCCGTACGCCCCTCCGGAGCCGTTCCGCACCCGCTACGCCGGGCGGCCGTACGACGGCGAGATCGCCTACGCCGATGCGCTCGTCGGCCGGCTGTTCGACGCCCTGCGCGAGGACGGGACCTGGGACCGCGCGACGATCGTCCTCCTCTCCGATCACGGCGAGGGCCTCGGCGAACACGGCGAGGAGGAGCACGGCGTCTTCCTCTACCGGTCGACCCTTCACGTCCCGCTGATGGTGAAGCTCCCCGGCGGCGAGCGCGCCGGAACGACCCTGGCGCGACCCTGCGGGCTCGCCGAGGTCGCGCCGGCCCTCCTCGGTCGCGGCGACCTGCTCGATCCGTCGTCGCGGGGGCGCACGATCGTTTCGGAGACGGCCTACCCGCGACTGCACTTCGGCTGGAGCGACCTCACGAGCGCGATCGAAGGAGACCTGCAGGCGATCGCGGCTCCGGAGCCCGAGGTGTACGACCTCACGCGCGATCCCCGGCAGGAACACAACCTCGCCCCCGGATTCGGCGCCGAGCTGCTCGCGGCGGCCCACCGCGCCCGCTCCCTCCCCGAGCGACCGGAACCCGTCGACGGCGAGACGCTCGCCAAGCTCGCCTCCCTCGGTTACCTCGGCGGCGTCGCCGCCGCGGGCCCCGACGACGCGGACCTTCCGGACCCCAAACACCGGATCGGCGACCTCGCCGGCCTCCGGCGCGGGTGGAGCGCCCTCGCCGAGGGGCGGCCGGCGGAGGTGGTCGCGGACCTTCCCCCGCTGCTCGCGCGGAACCCGCGCCTGCTCGACGGCTGGGAGCTACTGGCACGCGCCCTCGACGCCGTGGGAGACGTGGAGGCGGCCCGCCGTGCGTGGGACCGGGCGGTCGAGATCTCCGGCGGCGCGCCGCCGATCACCCTCGGCGCCGCGGCGGCGAACCTCCGGCAGGGGCGGATCCCCGAAGCCCGCGCCCTCGGGGAGGTCGCGCTCGCCGCCGGGATCCCCGGCTCGCGCGAGGTCCTGGCAAGGGCGGCGATCCTCGAGCGACGGGGGGACGAGGCGGAGGCGCTCGCGCGCGCCGCGATCGCCGACGACGGCTCGCGCATCGCGCCGCGCATCGTCCTCGCCGAAGCCCTCCTCGCCCAGGGGAAGTTCGCGGAGGCGCTCGCGGAGACCGACCGCCTCCTCGAGGTCTACCGGGCCCTCGCGACCCCGGATCCCGCCGCGCTTCGCGGAGCCGCCCTCGTGCGCGGCCGCGCCTTCGCCTCGCTCGGCGACGCCGACCGCGCGACCGCGGCGCTCGAGCAGGAGATCGAGCTCTTCCCCGACCAGGTCGCCGCCTACGCGCACCTCGCCGTCGTCCGCCGCCTCGCGGGCGACGCCGCGGGGGCCGGCGACGTCGTCCGGCGCCTGCGCTCGGCGCCGTCCGTCCGCGCCGCGCAGGAAGCCGATCGCCTCTCGGCGATGTTCCGGAGGCCGTCATGAACATCCGCGCGCTCGCGCTAGCCCTCGCGCTCCTGTCCGTGTCGTCCGCCGCAGCCGACGGAGGTCGCGCCACCGGCACCGTGAAGGACCTCGCGGGGCGACCCGCCGACGGCCTCGAGTTGCACCTCGTCGCGGAGGACGGCACGCCGGCGAGCGTCCCCCCCGTCCGCGTCACGAAGGGGCGGTTCGTCATCCCGGCCTTCCCGCCGGGCTCGTTCCGGCTCGTCGTCGTGGACGGCACCGTCGCCGTGCGACGCTTCGAGATCGCGATCCGCGGGTCGGACGGCGCGAGGCTCGGGGCGACCGCCGTGGACGTGCCGCCGGGAGCCGCGCCCCCCGCATTCGCCGTGGGCGGCACGCAACGCGCGGAGATCGTCTTGACGATCGGTCCCGCGGGCGGCCCCTCTCCGTCCGACATCCGCGCGGCGCGACAGACCTCGGCGAAGCTCGAGCGGCTCAACGCGCTCCTCTCGGAGGGTGCGTTCGAGGAGCTCCTGCGCGCCTGCGACGACACGCTCGCCGCCGATCCGACGCTCGCGGGCGCGGTGTACCTGCGGGCGGTGGCGTTGTGGAAGACGGGGCGCCTGCCGGAGGCCGCGGAGGCGATCCGGCGCGCGCTGCAGGCCGATCCGGAGCAATCGGGGATCGACGCCGTCGCCGCCGCGATCCTGCTCGACGCCGCCGCCGCGACGCCCGCGTCCGCCCCCGCGCTCGTCGCCGAAGCCGCGGCGCGGCTGGCCTCGCGCGACCCCTCCGACCGGGCCCGGCGCGCGGCGACGCGGCGGGGCGCCGAGATCCTCCTCGACGCCGGCCGCGCGGACGAGGCGCTCGACGTCCTGCTGGGGGATCCCGCACCCGACGCCGAGACGGCGCTCGCCGCCTACAACGCCGCGGTCCCCCTCTACAACGCCGGGAAGATGGAGCGCGTGCGCGACGCCATGCGACGGATCGTCACCGCGGTCCCCGATTCCGCCCCGCCCCATCGCCTGCTCGGGCGCGCGCTGCTCGCCCTGGGAGAGATCGACGCGGCGGCCCGGGAGATCGAGACCTTCCTTCGCCTCGCCCCGGACGACCCGGAGGCCGGGAACGAACGCGCGATCCTCGAGGGGATCCGCTGACCCCTGCGCTGCGCCGCGCGCGCGCCAGCAACGCCTGCGCCCGGGGGTCGTCCGGAGAAGTCGCGACCAGGCGCTCGAAGGTGCGGATCCCTTCGAGACCCCGGCCCGCCTGCATGTGCAGGATCCCGAGGTTGGTGAGCGCCTCCACGTTGTCGGGGAACGAGGCGAGCTCCGCTTCGTATTCCCGGCGCGCCCCCTCGCGATCGCCCCGCGCGTCGGCAAGGAGGGCGAGGTTGAAGTGCGCGCTGCGCTGCCGCGGCTGGACGGCGAGCGCGCGCCGGATCTGCGCCTCGGCTTCCGGGAGGCGACCCGCCGCGAGCAGCACCCTGGCGATCTCGTACGCGGTTCCCGTGGCGTCGGGTCGCTCGCGTTCCAGGCGTCGGAGGCGCTCGATCGCCGCGTCGAACCGACCGACGGCGACGAGGGACTCCACCGCGGCGTGGTAGGCGGCGACGTAGCGGGGATTCGCCGCGAGGACGGAGTCGGCGAGGTCGACGGCGACGGCGTGTTCCCCCTTCGCCGCGTGCGCCCGGGCGAGCCCCATCCGCGCCTGCACGGCGTCGGGATTCGCCTCGAGGACCCGTCGCAAGGCACGGACGGCGTCGTCGGGACGGCCGAGCCGCGTGTAGATCGTTCCCAGGAACTGCCAGCCGTCGACGTAGTTCGGCTCCACCTCGAGGGCTCGCTCCACGACCGCGGCCGCGTCGCCGTACCTCCCCGAACGCATCGCCTGGGACGTCGCGCGGGCCGCGCGGACCAGCAGGTCGAGCTCCTCACCCTTGTCCTTGGGATCGGGAAGCTCCGACCCCGCCGTCTTCGCGACGCCCCCCACGTACCCCAGGGCCTGCAGGCGCGCGAGCGCCTCCGGGTCGATCGCCTGCGGCGCCGGGGTCGAGGCGGAGGCCATCCCCCGCAACGTCGCGCGCATCTCGGCGACGCGCTCGGGGTGGACGTCGGCGACGTTGCGGGTCTCGCCGGGATCGCGCTCGAGGTCGTAGAGCTCCACCGTCGGAAGGTCGACGAGCTTGAAGCGCCCCTCGCGCAGCGCCGTCACCTCCCGCCACCCGTAGTGGAACCGGACGTAGAACGACTCCGCGTAGGCCGTGCGTTCGGCCGGACGGAGCAGGCTCGCGCCGCGCACCGCCGCGGGGGGCTGGATCGCGAGGACGTCGAGGATCGTGGGCATCACGTCGAGGTCCCGGGCCACGTCGTCCACCACTCCCCGGCGGGACGCCCCCGGCAGGCGCACGACGAGCGGGACGTGGAGGGTCGAGTCGTAGGCGTAGATGCCGTGGTCGGGCTCGCCGTGCTCGCCGAGTCCCTCGCCGTGATCGGCGGTCACGACGATCACGGTGTTCTCGTAGAGGCCGAGCTCGCGCAGCCGGTCGAGCACGCGGCCCAGCTGCGCGTCGGCGTAGGCGATCTCGCCGTCGTACGGGGCCGACGCGAAGGCGGTCGCGAGCTCCCCCTTCGGCTCGTACGGCCAGTGCGGGTCGTAGAAGTGGAGCCACGCGAAGAAGGGCCGGGCCCGGTTCGCCTCGAGCCAGGCGATCGCCCGGTCGGCGACCTCGGCGCCGTCGCGCTGCTGGTGGAGGTCGGCGGCGGCGACCGGGTCGTCCGGGCCGAACGCGTCGTCGTAATGGTCGAACCCCTGCGCGATCCCCCAGTGATGGTTGAGGACGAAGGCACCGACGAACGCCGCGGTCGCGCGGCCGCTCGCGCGCAGGATCTCCGCGAGCGTCTCGTGCCCGTCCGCGAGGAAGAACCCCCCGTTGTCGCGCACGCCGTGCACCGGCGGGGGGGTTCCGGTCATCAGCGCCGCGTGCGCGGGGAGGGTCAGCGGGACCGACGAATAGGCGCGGGAGAAGCGGAGCCCCTCGCGCGCGAGCCCGTCGAGGGTCGGGGTGCGCGCGGTGGCGTGCCCCCAGGCGCCGATCCGGTCGGCGCGCGTGGTGTCGAGGGTCACCAGGAGGACGTTCGCGTCCGGGCGGCGGAGCTCGCGCTCCCCGCCGCAGGCCGCGACGGCCAGGGCGACGACGAGTACCGACGAACGGATCCGCATCCCGCCCCCGAGCAGGGCCCCGGAGGGAAGTCCCCCCCGGGGCCCGTCGATCAGAAGTTCAGACTCGCGCCCACACGGATGATCCTCGGGCTGAGGGTCTCCGTGATCGCGTTGGTGTTCCCCGCCGAGTTCACGCGCGGCTTCTGCGAGAGCACCGTGTTGCGGTCGAAGACGTTGAACATGTCCGCCCGCAGCTCCAGCACGCCCCCTTTCTGGAGCTTCACGTTCTTCGCGAAGCCGAGGTCGAACGTCCAGAGGGTGTCGTACCTCGCGTCCCCGATCTCGCCGATCTGGACGTCCTTCCCGCTCGCGCGATGCATGTACGGGATGCCGTACCCCTGGCGAACGTAGAGGTTCCCGGAGAGCGTCATGTCCCGCGGAAGCTGGTAGAGGCCGTTGACGTTCGCCTGCCAGCGGCTCGTGCCGAGCCAGACGCCGTCCTTGGTCCCCGAGCCGACCGACGGGATCGAGACCTCTCCGCCGGGCTCGGTGGTGCCGCCCTGGAAGTTGGTCGGGTCGGAGATCCCCTGGGTCCCGCTGAACTCCTGGGTCCAGTCGTTCACCGCCACGTATCCGCGCAGCATCCACCGGTTCGACAGCCGTTTGGTGGCGGTGATCTCGAGCCCCTTGTAACGCTGCTCGTACCCGGGGCGGTTGGTCAGGAAGCTGGGGCTTCCGTCGTTGGTGAGAAGCTCCCCCGCCGGGCTGAGGGTGCAGAACGGCTCGCTGTAGGGGGTCCCGTCCGGGAAGGTTCCCGACACGGTGGCGGAACAGTCGTAGAAGCTCGCGTCGATCGGCCGAAGCTCCCCGGTCGCCTCGAAGTGGGGGACGTCGTAGAGCGGTCCCGCGGCCGCGACCGGCCTGCCGTCGAGGTTCCCTTCGATCCACCGGTCCCGGTCCCGGTTCCTCCAGAGGATGTTCGCCGCGATCGTGAAGTCGCGCGCGAGCTCGACCTCGGCGCCGAAGATGAACTCGCGGACGCGCGGCGCCTCGTAGTCGGGGTCGATCCTGTCCGCGAACAACGTCGGGTCGCACGCCACCACCGAGCCGCCGAGCGCATCGGCGCAATCGGTCGAGAACTCCCCGGGATCGACCTTGCGGTTGTCGTTCGCGTCGGCGAACGCGTGCACGAGGTACGCGTACGAGGCCGCGGGGTTGTCGTAGTTGATGTCGCTCACGTAGAGCTGGTCGACGTACTGGGCGTAGTTGGCCCGGAGGAGCAGGCGCTTGCGGGTGTCGAAGGTGTAGGTCGCGCCGACCCTCGGGCTCACGTCCTTCCACGTGAAGACCTCGCTCCCGCCCGCGTAGGAGACGCCCGGAAGGCACGTCGGGCACAGCCCCACCGCCGCGACGTCGGCGGGGGTGTTCTTCCCCTGCTGCTCGGTGTACGAGAGGCCGGCGGTGACCGCCCAGTTCCCCTTCGTCACGGTGTCGCCGACCCACGCGTTGACGTGTTCCATGTCCACGGCGTAGTCCCGCTCGCGGTAGAGATAGACGTAGCTGGCGGAGTAGACGAAGTTGTCGAGATTGCTCCACTTCGAGAGCGACTCGACCGTCGTCTTCTTGTAGCGGTAGCCGTACTTGACCTCGTGCTCCCATCCCGCCGTGTCGAAGAAGTTCGACCCGCGGACGACGAACTGGTCCTGGGGGCGCACGGTGTCGTAGAGCAGGTAGGACCCGCTCCACACGTTGTTCTCGTCGTTGAAGATCTGCGCGTCGAGTCCCCCCTTCGGCGTCAGGCTGAACTTGCCGTCGACGTGCCCCGCCTGGAGGGACAGGTCCCAGTTCGGGTTGATCAGCGCGCTCGCGTAGGCGGTGTAGATCGGTGTGGGCCCCTTCTGGATCCACGTGGTCTCCGCGGGGCGCGTCACCGCGGCGCCGCGGCCGTCCTTGGCCTTGTTGCCGTTCGAGTAGAACAGCTTCCAGTTCCACCGCGCGCCGACCTGCCCGTGGATCTTCGCGGTCGTGTTCTTCAACTTCGTCTTGTCCGAGACGTTGGCGACCTGGTTGTCGATGTCGTTCTGCCCGAACCCGACCCAGTACCAGATCTTGTCCTTCAGGATCGGCCCGCCGAACGAGACGTTCTTCTCGAAGACCTCGTTCACCTGGTTGTTCGGCGGCAGGTTGTTCCCCGGGAAGAAGGTCTCCGGGTCGGGGGGCGTGACCACGACCCCCTCGGGTTGCGTGATCGTCTTCACGTCGGACTGCAGTCCCTTCGAGGTGTACCAGAGCCTCAGGTTCCCGGAGAACTCGTTCGTCCCCTGCTTCGTCGTGAAGTTGAGGCGGGCCCCGCCGTTGGCCTGGTCGACGTCGGCCCCGCCCGTCACGAACCCGATCTCCTCGAAGGTGTTGAAGTCGAAGTAGGTCGGCGACGAGCCGACGGCGCCGAGGTCGGTGAATTCGACCCCGTCCATGACCCACGTCGTGTTCGTGCCGTCGTCGCCGTTGCCGACGAAGTTGGATTGCTGTCCGGCCTCGTTCCCGGCCACGTTCACGCGGTCGGTCGTCACGCCGGGGACGGTCGAGAGGACCGCCCACGGATCGCGCGAGGTCGGGATCTGGCTCACCTCGTCTTGGGTGAGCACGGTCGCGGTGCCCATGCGCCGCTGGTCGAGCAGCGGGGACTCGGCGGTGACGGTGACGGTCTGGCTCAACTGCGACTCCGGCGTGAGCCGCACCTGCAGGGACGCGCTCTGGAAGGTGGCGACGTCGACCTGCTCGACCGTCACCTTCGCGAACCCCTTGGCCGAGGCCGTGAGCCGGTAGGCCCCCGGCTCGAGTCGCACGAATCGGGCCTTCCCGTCCGCACCGGTCGTCGAGGCGCGCGAGAAATCGCCCCCCGCGAGCGTCAGCTCCGCCCCCGCCACCGGCTTCCCCGCGTCGTCCTTCACCTCGACGAACAGGTTGCCGCGGTACTCCTGCGCGGCGACGGGTGCCGCCGCGAGAAGGACCGCCGCCGCGGCGAATCGCCATCGGTTCCATCGTCGTATCCGGTTCATGCTTCCTCCTTGCTCGACGGCGAATGGAGCGCGCGCCGAGTGCGCCGCCTTCCACGCAACGGCTCTGCCACCGAGGGGTCCGCCGGGACGGCGGCGACGGCCTGCTCGCCGCACGCATCGTCCGATTCGCCGATTCGACGTTCCGGCGCGTCCGGTTTCCCGTAGACCTCCAAGAATCCGGGGCGCATGCCGCGCCGCCGGGGGAGGTGTCGCCGTGCGCTTCGCCCTCGTGCTCGCACTGGTCGCGCTGTCCGCCGGGTGCGGCGCCGCGAGCTCGCCTCGCCCGCGCGACGTGGTCGTGATCACCGTCGACACCTGGCGCCACGACGCCGCGGGGTTCGCGGGGAACGCGCGGATCCGAACCCCCGCGATCGACCGCCTCGCCGCCGAGGGGATCGTCTTCTCGAACGCCCGGGCGCACGCGGTGGTCACGCTCCCGTCCCACGCGTCGCTGCTGACCGGACGCCTGCCGTTCGAGCACGGCGCCCGGGACAACGGAGGGTTCGCGCTGAACGAACGGAGCCCCACGCTCGCGAGCTGGCTCCGGGCGCGCGGGTTCCGGACGGCGGCGTTCGTGTCGGCGTTCCCTCTGGATGGGCGGTTCGGGCTCGATGCCGGGTTCGACCTCTACGACGATGCCGTCGGCGCGGCGGGCTCGGGCGCCGCCGATGCCCTCGCGCAGCGCGACGGGGCCGCCACCGTCGCTCTCGCCCTGGCGTGGTGGCGCGCGAACCCGTCGCCGAGATTCCTATGGGTGCACGTCTTCACCCCCCACTTCCCCTACGACGCTCCCGAGCCGTTCGCCTCGCGGTGGCCCGACCAGCCGTACTTCGCGGAGGTCGAGCGGACCGACGCCGAGCTCGCTCCGCTGCTCGAGGCCCTGCGCGCGGAGCCCGGCCCGGGTCCCCTCGTCGTGCTGACCGCCGACCACGGCGAGTCCCTCGGCGAACACGGCGAGGCGACGCACGGCCTGTTCGCCTACGACGCCACGGCGAAGGTGCCGCTGGTCGTCTGGGAGCGCGGCACGCTCGCCCCCGCCGCCGTCGATCGCCCGGTCGGCCACGTCGACGTCGTGCCCACGGTCTGCGCGCGGCTGGGGATCGCCGCACCCGACGGACTTCCCGGCCGCTCGCTTCTCGACGGCGGCGAGGTCGCCGACACGTACGTCGAGGCGATGGCGGCCCACCTGCACCGCGGGGCCGCCCCCCTCGCGGCGGTCGTGCGCGGGCGCTACAAGGCGATCCGGCTCCCCGAGCCCGAGCTGTACGACCTCGAGGCCGACCCCGGAGAGCGCCGCAATCTCGCCCCGGTGGAGACCTCGCGTTACGAGGCCCTGGTCGCCGACCTCCCGAAGGAGGCGTACGGCGGTCTCGCCGCCGCTCCCGTCGACGACGACGCCGCGGCGCGCCTTCGCTCCCTCGGGTATCTCGTCGGAACCTCCGATCGCGCCGGCGTCGAGGACCCCAAGCACCTCGTCGAGGAGGACCGTGCGATCGACGCGGCGCTCGGAGCGTGGCGGCGCGGGGACCGGGACGCGGCCGTCACCGGGCTGCGCCGGCTCCTCGAGCGCCGCCCCCGCTGCGCCCCCGCGCGCTCGCACCTCGCGGGATTCCTCACGGACCTCGGCCGCCTCGACGAGGCCGCCGAGGCGCTCGCGCCGGCCACGGACGAGACGAGCCGGGTGCGGCGCGCGCTTCTGATGCTGCGCCGGGGCGACACCGCCGCGGCATCGGCGCTCCTCGCCCCGTTCGGCGATTCGGCCGACCCGGAGACGCAGAGCGCTCTCGGTCGCGTCGCGGCGGTCCTCGGAAACCGGGTCGAGGCGCGCGGTCGTTTCGAGCGGGCGCTCGCCCTCGATCCGACCTACCCGGAGGGTCTCGCCGATCTCGGCACGTTGCTGCTCGACACGGGGGACGTGGACGGCGCGCGCGCGCGACTCGAGGCGGCCGTGGCGGCCGCACCGTCGCTCGCGGAGGCCTGGAACGGGCTCGGCGTCGTCCGCGCCCGGTCGGCCGACGACGCCGGCGCGATCGATGCGTGGGACCGCGCGGTCGAAGCGGACCCGACCCTCGCCGACGCCTGGTTCAACCTGGCCGCGGCTTCGGCACGGGGACGGGCCTGGGGGCGCGCGGCCGCGGCGCTCGAGCGATACGCCGCGCTCGTCGACGGCGAGGACCGCGCGCGAGCCCTCGAGCTGCTGCGCCGCGTGCGCGCGGGGGAAGGAGGGCGCGGATGACCGCGACGGCGCTTGTCGCGATCGTGCTCGCCGCCTCGATCGGCGACGATTCGACGACCTTCTTCAGCGAAGGGGGCGACGTCCTCCTCGGCGCGGACACCCGCGCGGCCGCGAACACACCCGCGGATGCGGAGCTCGTCCCGCTGCTCGTCGTGGTGCTCCAGCGGGGGAAGGGGTCGCTGACGCTGACGCGGGAGAGCTTCGAGCTCTTCTTCCCCGACGGGACGCGCCTGCCCGCGGCGGGGACGGAGGAGTTCTGGCGCGAGCACCGGAGAGCGCGCGCCGACCGGCGCCTGGGATCGCGATTCCTCGAGGCCGTGTTCGGGCGATGGCCCTCGCCGCCCTGGCGATGGGCGTCGCTCGACTTCTTCCCGCAGCGGAACGGGCCCACACCCCGGGACGGCCTCGACCTCCGGCTGTCGGAAGGAGCGTTCGGCTATCTCTACTTCCGCATTCCGGGCGGCCTCCGGACGCGACGAGGGGCGTCGGCCCAGCTGCTCGTCCGCCCGCGCGGCTCCCCCGCCGCGATGGTCCTCGACCTGCGCCTCCCCGGCCCGGAGGCGCGATGATCGCGCTCGTGCTCGCCGCGGTGGTCGCGCTGCAGGAGAAGGTCGAGGTGACCCTGGTCGAGGTCGTCGTCCGGGCGACCGACCGCGACGGCGCTCCGGTCCGGACCCTGCTCCCGGAGGACCTGCGGGTCACCGAAGGGCGCGAGCCGAGGAACGTCGCCTTCGTCGAGCCGTTCCTCGGGACCGGCCGGAGCGCAGCCCCCCCGACGGCGCTCTACGACGCCGCCGGGAGCGCGGTCGCGCCGACGACGGTCCCGGTCGCAGCACCGCTCCCGGCCCGTCGATTCGTGCTCGCCTTCGACGTCGCGAACAGCCGCGCCCGCGCACGCACGGCCTGGAAGGAAGCGGCCGCCGGCTGGCTGCGCGACGGGGCGCGGCCGGGAGACCGGTTCGCGGTGGTCCTTCTCGGCTCGGGACCGGAGTGGGTCCGGACGTTCACCGCGGACCCTCGGAAGGCGCTCGAGGCCCTCGAAGCGGTCGATCTCGCGGGCCGGGGCGGAGAGCGCGATCGCCGTCGCGAAACGACGGCGCTCTGGAACGAGATCGAGTCGTGCGCCTCCGCCGCCGAGAGCGGGTCGAGGCGGGTCGGCGGCGACGGGAGCGACTGCGCGACCGCGATCCTGGAGCCGGCCGTCGCGCAGTGGAACGCGGAATCGAGAGAGACGCTCGGCGCGCTGCGCTCGCTCGTCGGGCAACTCGCCGCCGTCCCCGAGCGCAAGCAGGTGCTCCTGTTCTCGGACGGCTGGTACGCCGATCCCCCGGCGCAGGCCGCAAGCCTCCATCTCGCGCTGTTCGGCGCGGGATCGCGCACCCCTCTCACCGGGATCGGCCGGGACCTCGGCCCCGACGTCGCCCTCGAGGCGACCGCGCTGCACGAGGCGGCGGCACGCGCGGGGGTCGCGGTCTACTCCTTCGACACGCGATCCCCCGCCGAGCGCGGGCACCACGACGGCGTCGAGGTCGAGCGCGGCACGGCCTCGGGGGCTTTGGGCGCGCACCCCTGGACCGACGCGTACGCGGCGACGAGCGGCGCCCTCGAGGCGCTCGCGAACGAAACCGGCGGCGAGGCGTATTTCGGAGCGAAGGACCTCGCCGGCAAGATCCTCCGCGCGCAGGGCGCCTACGACGCCCTCCACGTGGTCGGTTTCTACCGGCCCCAGGGGGCCGATCCCGGCGCGCGGCTGCGGATCGAGCCGGGACGCCGCGGACTCCGACTCGACCACGCGCGGCGCGCACGCGGCCCGGGCGACGAGCCCCGCTCGGCGGGAATCGACCTGTCGATCCGGGCGCCGGAAACGGGGAGCGCGGAGGACCGGCGCCGTCTCCCGATCACCCTCGACCTCGGGGTGAACGAGCTTCCCCTCCGCAACGTGGACGGGACCTGGGGATGCCGCGTCGGCTACTTCGTCCAGGCCTTCCGGCCCGACGGCACCGTGATCGCGGAGGCGTTCGACGAGGCGACGATCGCCCTCGAGACGCGGCCGGCGCGCGACGAGGCGCGCCGTTTCCGCCGGCTGGTGACCCTCGACCTCCCGCTCGGCCCCGCCCGGATCCGCGTGCGCGCCGCCGACGACCGGAGGCTCGTCCTCGCCGATCGCGCGGTGGACGTCACGTTGACCCGGGACGGCGTGCGAGCCGGCTTATAGGTCGTCGCGGCTCAGCTCCGTCGCCGGGGTCCCGCTCGCGCGGACCGCCGGATAGACGCTCGCCGCGATCGCCGCGAGGAGGATCGTCCCGGTCTGGGCGGCGAGGGCCCCCCACGGCCAGTGCATCGCGATCGTCCACCCGAACCAGGCGCGGTTGATGACGAGCACGAGCACGAGCGCGAGCAGCACCCCGGCGACGCTTCCGACCGCGAGGCCGAGAACCCCCATGCCCAGTCCTTTCCCGAGGAAGACGCGGAAGATCTGCGCGCGCGTCGCGCCCAGGGCGCGATACAAGGCGAGCTCGGAGACCCGCTCGCGCGCGAGGATCAGCAGGGTGAGGGTGATCCCGCAGGCCGCGATCAGGAGACTCATCGCCTGGAGCAGCCGCGTGACCGCGAAGGTCTGGTCGAAGATCCGGTAGACCTCCTCCCGCAGCGTGCGGTTGCTTCGCGCCTGCAGCCCCGCGTCGGGGAACTCCGCGCGGATCCGGTCCACGATCGATTCGGGATCGACGCCCGGCGCGAGGTAGAGGGCGATATTCGACACCGGTCGCGGCCCGAAGATCCCATCGAGGGTCGCGAGGTCGACGAGCGCCCCTCCCGACTCCGAGCTGTAGTCGTAGAAGATCCCGGCGACCTCCAGGGAGACGTCCCCGTCCGGCCCGGTGACCGGGAACCGGTCGCCGACGGCGAGCCCCGCCTTCCGCGCGAACGGCTCCGAGATCAGCGCCGCCCCGTGGTCGATCACCCGGCGCATCGCGACGACGGGATCGCCGGAGAGCAGCTCCACGCGGGCGAGGTCGGGGGCGCGTCCGAGCTCGGCGCCGCCGACGGTGATCCGGCGCTCGCCGCTGCGGACGACGACCTGACGCAGGCGATCGACGGCGACGACTCCCGGCATCGACGCGAGCCCCCGCTCGAGCGCCGGGTCGAGGACCGCCGCGCGCCGGGAGCGCTCCCACGACGCGGTGGTGACGTAGACGTCCGCCGCGAGGGTCTTGCCGATCCACAGCTCGACCGTGCGACGGAAGCTCCCGATCATCAGCGTGATCCCGACGAGCATCGCCACCGCGACCGCCAGCGCCGCCACCGCGAACGCCGTCGAGCCGAGGCGCGCTCCCAGCGCCCGCGCGCCGTACAGGAACGAGAAGCCGCCGGCGCGAAGGCGCGCCGCCGAGCGCGACAGCAGCCACGGGACGACGAGGGGGATCGCGACGACGATCGCGACCGCGAGCACGAAGCCCCCCGGCCGCCACGCGTCTCGCACGACCGCTCCGAACACCCCCGCGCCGGCGAGGACGGCGAGCCCCGCGACGAACAGGCCTTTCGACGCGCCGCCGAGCGACTCGTGCAGGTCGAACGCCGCGAGCAGGCGTCGCGGATCGCGGCGCGCGGTCTCGAGCGCGGGGCCGAGGGCCCCCGCGAGGACGCCCCCCGCCCCCACCGCCGCGGCGAGCGGGACCATCCACCACGGGAAATCGAGGCGCTCGATCTCCTCGAGCATGTACAGGTTCGAGATCGTGCGGCTGACCGTCTCGACGTTCGACTGCGCCGCCGCCCAGCCGAGCGGCACGCCGATCACGGTCCCGAGCGTGCCGAGGACGGCGACCTCCGCGAGGATCAGGCGGAGCACCAGCGCCGGCGACGCCCCCAGCGAGCGAAGCAGGCCGAACTCGGAGCGGCGGCGCACGAGCGCGGCCCGCGTCGAGGCGTGGATCAGGAACCCGCCGACGAACAGGCTGATCAGGGACAGGGCGGTGAGGTTCAGCCGGAACGCGCCGAGAAGCCCCGTGGCCTGGCTTCGCCGTTGCTCGGGGGAGACGACCTCCACTCCGGGGCCCAGCCGCGCTCGAAGTCCTCGCGCCGCCGCGTCGCGCTCTCCCGGGCTCGCCTTCACGTCGATCTGCCCGAGCTCCCCGCGCGCCCCGAAACGGTCCTGCGCCTGCGCGAGGTCCATCACGACGAGCCGGCGGCTCGCCAGCGGCGTGAGCTTCCGGAAGTCGACGAGCGCCCCGACGTGCAGGCGCACGCGCCGCGTGCCGAGGCTCACCTCGAAGGTGCTTCCGGGTTTCCACCCCTTCTCGGCGGCGAGCTCGGGGGTCACCGCGACCCAGCCGGGTTTCACCAGCGCCTCGCCCAGGTCGCCGGGAGGGGCTTCCCCGTCCCACGGGATCCGTGCCGCCGCGAAGAGATCGACGCCGACGACCTGGAGGAACCGCGGCTCGGGCTCCCCGGCGAGCGCGACCTCCACCCGCCAGAGCGGCCACGCCGCCGCGACCCCCGGCGTCGCGAGCACCCGCGGGAGCAGGGTCTCGTCGAGGACGTCGGCGCGCGGGAGCACCGAGAGATCGGCCTCGCCGCTGACCGCCTGCAGGCTCCCCTCGAAGGCGCCGAGGGCCGAGCGGTTGAGGATCTGGATGCCGACGACCGAGGCGACGCCCAGCGCCACCCCCGCGAGGGTCAGGAGGAACAGCACCTTCCCCGCGCGGAAGTGCGCGACGAAGGCGAGGAGGAGCAGCCGGCCCATCTCAGGCGGTCTCGAGAGTCCCGCTGTGCAGGCGCCAGCGCGCCGAGGCGAGCGCGGCGAGCTCGAGGCTGTGGGTCACGTAGAGGAGGGTCGATCCCTCTTCCGCGGCCAGGCGGAGCAGGAGGTCCATGACGACGCGGCTGTTGTCGTCGTCGAGGTTGCCGGTCGGCTCGTCGGCGAGAAGCAGCCGCGGCTTGCGGACGAGGGCCCGACAGATCGCCACGCGCTGCATCTCGCCGCCGCTCAACTTCTGCACCGGGTCTCCCGCCCGGTCGGCGAGCCCGACACGCTCGAGCAGCTCGAGGGCCCGGCGCCTGGGGCCGTCGCCGCGGTCCCCCGCGATCCAGCACGGGAGCATCACGTTGTCGACGACCGAGAGGTGGCCGAGCAGGTGGAAGAACTGGAACACGAACCCGACCGCGTCGCGACGCAGTCGCGTGCGCTGCGCCTCGGAGAGGGACGCGAGGTCGTGCCCTTCCAGCTCGACGCGCCCTTCGGTGGGGCTGTCGATCCCGGCGGCGAGGTGGAGGAAGGTGCTCTTGCCGCTGCCGCTGCGGCCGATCACCGCGATCCTCGATCTCTCGGGGACCTCCGCGGTGGCGTTATGGAGCGCGTGGTGGAGCCGCCCGTCGGCGAGACGGTAGGTCTTCGAGACGCCGGTGAACCGGAGGACCGGGGGTGTCACGCCGGGAGGCTAACAGCGCCCCCCGCACACGGCCACGGCCTCAGCGCGCGTCGACGCCGAGCTTCGCCGCGGCTTTCCGCTGGCGGCCCGTGAGGCCGAGCACCATCGCGATCGCCGCCGTCGTCGCAGCGGTCGTGAGCAGCACCCCGACCAACTGGACCGACCGAAGGAACGCGGCGTCGGCGGCGCCGCCGGAGGTCGCGGGCGCCATGTTCTCGAAGTTCGACACGAGGTTCATCGCGATCCACAGCGCCCACCACACGCCGACGAGCCCCGCGCCGCGCTCGACCGCGAACCCACCGGTGTCCCCGGCGAGCGCGTCCTCGGTGCGGATCCAGGCCTCCCGCGCCGCCTGGTAGGGACGGAAGAGGTTCAGGATCGGGATGAAGAAATAGCCGACCGCCCACCCCGGAGTGAAACGCGGGGTGGCGTGCCCGAGGGCGGGAAGGTTGGCGTAAACGCGGTGGAACCACATGCAGAACGCCACGACGGCACCGATCGAGAGTACGGCGACGATCACGAGCAGGGCGAAGAGGGTCATGGCATGCGCGAGGTCGTTGGGGTTCAGGGCGGTCGGATTCGCGAAGTACACCGCGATCGCGAAGGCCGTGCTGGCCGCAAGCCCGGCGACGGCCCATCGGGCCCGGATGCCGGGATCGCGATACGGCGGCACGGGGACTCCCGCCCGCAAGCCGGGCGTCGTCGTGAGGTCGGCCGCCGGCGGTGCGTAGACGTTGTCGTCGCCGTTCAACGAGGACCCCTCCGAAGGTGCCGCGAGTCTAACGCGGATCACGTCGGCACCCTCCTGTCAGGGTGCTACCATCCCGCTCCTTCGACCGATCCACGCACGGAGAACCGATGGAAAGGTTGCAATCCCTACCCCAAAGCTCGGTCGGGAAGAAGATCCTCATGGCCGCGACGGGGATCGTGCTGGTCGCGTTCGTCGTCGTGCACATGCTGGGGAACCTCAAGGCCTACCTCGGCGCCGAGCACTTCAACGAATACGCGCGCTTCCTCCGGACCGCCGGCGCCCCCGCGATCCCCCAGAACGGGGTGTTGTGGATCGCGCGCGTGGTCCTCCTCGCGTGCGTGGGCGTGCACATCTGGGCGGCGATCGCGCTGACCCGGGCGAGCTGGGCGGCGAGGCCCGGGAAATACGCGAAGGGGAACGACCTCTCCTTCAGCTACGCCTCGCGCACGATGCGCTGGGGGGGCGTTATCCTCACCGCCTTCGTCGTCTTCCACCTGCTCCACCTGACGACCGGGAACGTGCACCCGGACTTCCGCCCCGAGGACCCGTACCACAACTTCGTGGTCGGCTTCTCGAGCGTGCCGGTGGCGCTCGCCTACGTCGTCGCGATGGCGGCGCTGGCCTTCCACCTCTACCACGGCATCTGGAGTGCGACGCAGACGCTGGGGATCGACAACCCGCGCTTCGAGCGGCTCCGGCGCCCCGCGGCGCTCGCGATCGGCCTCGTCGTCTTTCTCGGCAACGTCTCGTTTCCGCTGGCGGTCCTCGCCGGCGTGATCAAGTAAGGAGGGGATGCGATGAACCTCGACGCGAAGATCCCCTCCGGCCCGGTCCAGAACAAGTGGGACAAGCACCGCTTCGAGATGAAGCTGGTGAATCCCGCGAACAAGCGGAAGTACAAGGTCATCGTCGTCGGCACCGGCCTCGCCGGAGCGTCGGCGGCCGCGACCCTCGGCGAGCTCGGCTACAAGGTCGAGGCGTTCACCTACAACGACAGCCCGCGGCGCGCCCACTCGATCTCGGCGCAGGGGGGGATCAACGCCGCCAAGAACTACCAGAACGACGGCGACTCGGTCTGGCGCCTGTTCTACGACACCGTGAAGGGGGGCGACTTCCGCGCCCGCGAGGCGAACGTCTACCGCCTCGCCCAGGTGAGCGGCGCCATCATCGACCAGTGCGTCGCGCAGGGCGTCCCCTTCGCGCGAGAGTACGGCGGCACCCTCGCCAACCGCTCCTTCGGCGGCGCCCAGGTGTCGCGGACCTTCTACGCCCGGGGCCAGACCGGCCAGCAGCTCCTGCTCGGCGCCTACCAGGCACTCTCCCGCCAGATCGCCGCGGGAACCGTCGCCATGCACGTCCGGGAGGAGATGCTCGACCTGATCGTGATCGACGGGAAGGCGCGGGGGATCGTCACCCGCAACCTCGTCACCGGGAAGATCCGGAGCTTCGTGGCCGACGACGTCGTGCTCGCCACCGGCGGGTACAGCAACGTCTTCTTCCTCTCGACCAACGCCAAGGCCTGCAACGTCACCGCAATCTGGCGCGCGTACCGTCGCGGGGCCCTCTTCGCGAACCCCTGCTACACGCAGATCCATCCCACGTGCATCCCGCAGTCGGGGGAATGGCAGTCCAAGCTCACCCTGATGTCGGAGTCGCTGCGCAACGACGGCCGCATCTGGGTCCCGAAGAACCCGGGCGAGACCCGCGCCCCCGGCCAGATCCCCGAGTCCGACCGCGACTACTACCTCGAGCGCCTCTATCCCTCCTTCGGCAACCTCTCCCCCCGCGACATCGCCTCGCGCCGCGCCAAGGAGCAGGTGGACCAGGGGCGCGGCGTCGGTCCGCGCAAGAACGGCGTGTACCTCGACTTCGCCGACGCGATCGCGCGCCTCGGAAAGTCGGTCGTGGCGGAGCGTTACGGCAACCTCTTCGAGATGTACGAGCGGATCAACGGGGAAAACCCCTACGAGACGCCGATGCGCATCTACCCCGCCCCGCACTACACGATGGGCGGGTTGTGGGTCGACTACAACCTCATGTCGACGATCCCGGGGCTCCACGTGATCGGCGAGGCCAACTTCTCCGACCACGGCGCCAACCGCCTCGGCGCGTCGGCGCTGATGCAGGGGCTCGCGGACGGATACTTCGTGCTCCCGTACACGATCGGCGACTACCTCGCGCAGTCGAAGCTCGAGAAGATCGGGACCGACCACCCCGCCTGCAAGGCCGTCGAGACGGAGGCGGCCGAGCGGACCGCGAAGCTCCTGACCGCCAAGGGCAGGCGCACGGTCGACTCGTTCCACCGCGAGCTCGGCCAGATCATGTGGAACAAGTGCGGGATGGGGCGCAATGCGGCCGGCCTGAAGGAGGCGATCGCCGCGATCCCGGCCCTTCGCGAGCAGTACCACGCCGAGGTCAAGGTCGTCGGCGACGGCGAGGACGTGAACCAGTCCCTCGAGAAGGCGGGACGTCTCGCCGACTTTTTCGAGCTGGCCGAGCTCATGTGCCGCGACGCGCTGGTACGCGACGAGTCTTGCGGCGGCCACTTCCGCGAGGAGCACCAGACGCAAGACGGCGAGGCCAGGCGCGACGACGACCGGTTCTGCCACGTCGCCGCGTGGGAGTGGAGGGGCCCGGCCGCCGAGCCCGCGAGGCACGTCGAACCGCTCGAGTTCGAGAACGTGCACCTGACGCAGAGGAGCTACAAGTAATGAACCTCATCCTGAACGTCTGGCGCCAGGCGGGTCCGAAGGCCCCCGGGAAGTTCGAGCGGCTCGAGGCGAAGGACATCTCCGACCACGCGTCGTTCCTCGAGATGCTCGACATCGTCAACGAGCGGCTCGAGGAGAAAGGCGAGCGACCGATCGCCTTCGAGCACGACTGCCGCGAGGGGATCTGCGGCGCCTGCGGGGTCGTGATCAGCGGGACGCCGCACGGGCCGCACAAGGCGACGACGACCTGCCAGCTGCACATGCGCTCGTTCAAGGACGGCGACGAGTTGTGGATCGAGCCGTGGCGCGCGACCGCTTTCCCGGTCCTGAAGGACCTGATCGTGGATCGCTCGGCGTTCGACCGGATCATGCAGGCGGGAGGGTACGTCTCCGTCAACACCGGCAACGCCCCCGACGGGAACGCGATCCCGATCGGCAAGGACGTCGCCGCCAAGGCGATGGACGCGGCCGCGTGCATCGGGTGCGGCGCTTGCGTCGCGGCGTGCCCGAACGCCTCGGCGATGTTGTTCGTCTCGGCGAAGGTCTCCCAGCTGGGCCTGCTCCCGCAGGGTCAGCCCGAGCGTTACGACCGCGTCAACGCGATGGTCGCGCAGATGGACCAGGAGGGGTTCGGCTCGTGCACGAACCACGGCGCCTGCCAGAACGCCTGCCCGAAGGAGATCGGCGTCAACTTCATCGCGATGCTCAACCGCGATCTGCGCAGCTCGATCCTGTGCCCTTCGCCCAAGCCGAAGCCCTCGACGGGCGAAGGCGCGTGAGCGGCGCCTAGACCCCGCCGTAGACGGGCGCCGCGCCGGGTACCTCGACGACCTGGCGCGCGAGTCCGCGGCGGAACCGCAGGTGCCGCCACCGCGCGGCCTCGACGATCGGCCGCCACGCGGCGTGGGTGAAGCGCGCGCGGATCAGCCAGGGCCAGAGGCGGTTCGACTTCTTGTAGAGGTAGCTCATCGCGAGGTACCCGGGGATCTCCCCCGCCCGGCGCGGGCGCCGTTTCCAGATCGAGCGCGCGGAGAACAACCTCCGGTAGCAGCGGTCGTACCCTTCGAGCAGTTCCTCCGGGCTCATGTGCCTGGGCCGGAAGACCACGTGCCCGGTGTCGTAGAGGTCCCAGTCGCGGTGAAGCAGCCGCCCCTCCGCCTCGAGCTGCCGGAAGAACGGCGTCCCGGGATACGGCGTCAGGATGTGGAACGTCGCGCAGGCGAGCCGGTTCTCCTCGACCCACTCGGCGGTACGGTCGAAGACGTCGGGGCGGTCGTGGTCGAACCCGAAGACGAAGCTCGCGTTGACCGCGATCCCGTTCCGGTGGAAGACCTCGACGCGACGGGCGTAGTCCTCGGGACGCGGCGATTTCTTCCGCGCGTCGTCGAGGTTCTCCCCGGTGAGCGTCTCGAGGCCCACGAAGACCGCCGTGCACCCCGCGAGCGCCATCCCGCGGACGAGCGAGGGGTCGTCGGTGACGTCGATCGTGACCGCGGCGCTCCAGATCTTGCCGAGGGGCGCGAGCGCGCGGCAGAGCGACCGGAGGTAATCCGGGCGCGAGCCGAGGTTGTTGTCGGTGAAGACGAAGTAGGGCTCGTCGTTCGCGACGACCTCGGCCGCCACCTGCTCGACGTCGCGCATCTGGTAGGGCATGTGCAGGCCGTCGGTTGCGAGGTAGCAGAACCCGCAGCGGTTGTGGCACCCGCGGGTCGCGTTGACGCTCGAGGTCGTCAGGAAGTCCCGCCTCGGGAGGAGCGATCGTCGCGGCGCGGGCTCGTCGCGGTACGGCGTTCGATAACTCCCCACATAGCGCGGCTGAAGCCGTCCGGCCGCGGCGTCCTCCAGGATCCTCGGCCAGAGTTGCACCCCCTCGCCGATCGCGAGGGCGTCGGCGTGGGGCGCCGCCTCGTCGGGACAGCTCATGACGTGCAGGCCGCCGAAGACGATCTTCGCGCCGCGGTCCCGATACCAGCGCGCCAGGGCATAAGCCCGCTTCGCGAAGGTGAGATGAACGGAGATCCCCACCACGCTCGGGAAGGGATCCGTGGGGGGGAGTCCCTGCAGGAGGTTCTCGTCCCAGTACTCGACCTCCCAGTCGGGAGGCGTGGCCCCGGCGATCGAGGTGAGGGCGAGCGTGGGGGTGAGGACGTGTTTGCCGAAACTGCCGTGCGGGTCCTTCGGGTAGAAGGGATTCAGGAGGAGCGCGCGCCGTGGGGTCGGCGGAGGCGTCTCGAGGGACGGGTCGAGCCGGGGGGCTTCCCGCATCGCACGGGGCAGAGGGCGCATGGGGACCTCCGTTCGCCTGGAAGCATGACCGACGGAGGTGCCGACGACGTGGAGCGTTCGTGCAAAACTCCCGTCATGAACATCCAGTGGGCCCGCGAGCACGACGTTCCCCTGCTCCTCCGCTTCATCCGTGACCTCGCCACCTACGAGAAGCTCGAGCACGAGGTCACGGCGACGGAGGAGGGGCTGCGGCGCACCCTCTTCGGCGAGAAGCGGTACGCCGAGGCCCTGATCGCGCGCCTCGACGGCGAGCCGGTCGGGTTCGCCCTGTTCTTCCACAACTACTCGACCTTCGTGGGGAAGCCCGGGCTCTACCTGGAGGACCTGTTCGTGGAGCCCGACCATCGCGGGAAGGGGGTCGGCAAGGCGCTGCTTCAACGCCTCGCGGCGATCGCGATCGAACGGGACTGCGGGCGAATGGAGTGGGCCGTTCTCGACTGGAATGCGCCGTCCATCGCCTTCTACCGGTCGCTCGGGGCGGTGCCGATGGACGACTGGACGGTTTTCCGGCTGGCGGGGCCTGCGCTTCGGGAGTTGGCCGACCGCTGATCAGTCCTTGGACTCGGGCTCGACGACGATCGACCCCACTCGCCCGATGTTCCGGAAGTGCGCATCACATGTCAGGACCGTCGCGGCGGTCCGGGCCGCCGACGCCGCGATCCAGATGTCGTTGGTGGGAACGGGGCGTCCAGCCCGTCGAAGGCCCACGACGATCTCCGCGAAGATCCGGGCGGTATCGGCGTCGGTCTCCACGACCTCGACAAGGGGATGGGCGAGGAATTCGCGAAGCTCGGCGGCGTTGCGCTCCGCGCGACCCCCGAGGAGGAAGCCGACCCAGAGTTCGCCGAGTACCGTCACCGGAACACCCACCCAGTCTGCGGCATCGACGAGATCCGCAACCCGCGTGTCCCCCGCCTTGAAACGGCTGTAGGCGGAGGTGTCCAGGCAGTAGCGGCTCACCGCCAGAGGTCCTCGTCGATCTGTTCCACGACGGCGACGCTGGCGTCGAAGCGCTTCCGCTCCGCCTCGGTCCAGGTGCCGGCGAGCCGTCCGAGGCCGTTGCTTCGGCTCGCGCCGGGGAGGACCCCCAACCCCTCCCGGAGCACGTCGAGGACGGTCTGGTTCAGCGAAGCGCCCCGGCGCTTCTTCTCTTTCTCCAGGGCCTTGCCGAGGTCGGTCGGGACGTTCCGAATGGTCAGGTGGCGCATGCATTCAACCTCTTGCGTTCGATGAACTATATACGTGAATGCATATCGTCGCGCAAGCGCCGGGGTCGTTCCCCGCCGCGGGAGACGGCGTTACCCTTGGCGCATGCCTCACTCCCTCGACGTCCGCCTGCTCCACCGCGAGCGGTCGTTCGCGATCGTGGACGTCCGTTGCCGTGCCCACGCGCACGTGCGGGGAAACGAGGAGGAAGCGGGAGGGTACGAAGTGATCTTCCCGCGGCGGGGGCAGTTCGTCCGCGAGGTCGAGGGGGAGGCGACGTACGCCGACGCGAACGCCGTCCTCTTCGTGGGCCCCGGCGAGGTGCAACGGATCACGCATCCCACGGAAGGGGGCGACGCCTGTACCGTCCTCGGATTCGACCGCAGGACGATCGAGGATGCCGGCCGGCCGTTCCCTCGTCGGAGCGGCGTGGCAGAGGCCGCGACCCACGCGCTCGCCGAGCGGCTGCGGCGCCACGCCCTCGCCGATGCGCCGGATCCAATGGCCCTTCACGAGGGGGCCCTTCGCCTGCTGGGAGCGCTTCTCGACGTCGACGCTCCGTTCGAAACGGAGCGGACCCTGGCGGTGAAGGTCGTGCTCGCCAGGAACCTCGCGTCGGGGATCTCCCTCGACGCGCTTTCGCGTGAGGTCGCCTGCTCTCCGTTCCATCTCGCGCGCTCCTTCCGGCGCACGACGGGAATCCCGATCCACCGTTACCTCAACCGGCTTCGCCTGCGCGTCGTGCTCGAGCGACTCGGCGACGCGGACGGGTTGACCGCGCTCGCGCACGACGTGGGGTTCTCCTCCCACGCCCACCTGACCGACGCCTTCCGCCGCGAGTTCGGCGTTCCCCCGTCCGCGTGGCGGAAGCCTCCCACCGCGCGCGAGATCCGCGGAATGAGCAAGATCCTGGAAGCGTGAGCGACGCCGCACCTCGTAGCCTCCTGCGCGAAAGGAGGCCTCCCTTGTGCTCCATGAACTTCTGCTCGCCGCGGTCCTGCTCGACGGGACGATCCCGGTGAACCGCCCCGGCCCCGAGGAGGACCGGCAGGCGATCCTCGCCCACATCGACGGCCTGTTCCGGGCCTACTTCCGCGGCGATCGCGAAGCGATCCGCCGCGGCCACACCTCGGACTGGACGGGGTTCCAGATCGGAAGCCGCGAGATCGTGCGAGGGATCGACGCGTACATGAAAAACGCCGAAGCCGTGCTCGCCCGGTTCAGGGGCGTCCGGTACGTCCTGGAGGACGTGCAGATCGATCTCCAGGGAGATCGGGCGATCGTCTTCTACGTCGCGCGGGAGTGGATCCTCGACGAAAACGGGCGCGAGAAGGAGATCCGCCTGCGCTCGATCGACCTCTACCGGCGGGAGACCGACGGGTGGAACCAATACGGTTCGCACATCGGGCTCGTCCCCTAGGGAAGGAGCCGCCGCGAATTCCCGTCCAAGATCGCCCGCTTGACGCCTTCGTCGAGCGGAAGATCGAGGAACGCCTCGACGTTGGCCTTCGGGTCGCGCACCCCGGGCCCCGGCCAATCGGTCCCCCACAACGTCTTGGGGGCAAGATCGGCCAGGCGCGGGATCCACTCCATCAGCCGCCTCGGCGGGATCCCCGAGATCTCGAGCCACACGTTCGCATGGCGACGAGCGAGGAACACCGCCGTCTCGACGTGGAGCGGCCTGCCGACGTGGGCGAGGATCAGCTTCAGGTCGGGGAAGTCGACGGCGACGTCGTCACACGGCATCGGGTCCGCGAAGACGTTGCGCGCGCCGGGGAACACGGAGGTCCCCGTGTGCACCATCACCGGGACGCCGCGCTCCTGCGCGACGGCATACATGTCGCCGAGCCCCGAGTCGTAGTCGTTCACCCGCAGGTGCTGGTGGGGCGGGTGGATCTTGAGAATCCGCGCGCCGAGGTCAAGGACGCGCTCGGTTTCCTCGCGGGCGCTCTTCGAGAAGCGCGGGTGGACCGAACCGAAGGGGATCAGCCGGTCCGGCGCGGCACCGCAGTACCGCGCGCACCAGTCGTTGATCTCCGGCGGGTAGCCCATCACGTCGGGGGCGACGTAGTTCACGATTCCCGCGCGCTCGATCCCCCAGACGTCGAGGGCGCGCAGCAGCGCGGCCGGGGAGTCGGCGAGGACGTGGTGCTCGGTCCCCTCCATGAGCGCGTGGGCGGCCGCCCGCTGCATCGAGGCCGGGTGGACGTGCAGGTGCAGGTCGGTCACCGCGAAGCCGCGGATCATGACGCCTTGTCCCCTTCCCACGTGTAGAACCCTCGGCCCGACTTCTTCCCGAGTTTCCCCTCCGCGACCATGCGTCTCAGGATCTCCGGCGGCCGGAAGGCCTCGGAGGCGAGCTCGCGGTGGAGGTGCTCGGCGATCGCGAGGCGTACGTCCAGGCCGACGAGGTCGGTGAGCTGGAGCGGCCCCATCGGATGGCGATACCCGAGGGTCATCGCCTTGTCGATGTCGGAGGCGTTGGCGACCCCCTGCTCGAGCATCCGCATCGCCTCGAGTCCGAGTAGGACACCCAGCCGGCTCGTCGCGAACCCCGGCATGTCCCGGACGACGATCGGCTCCTTCCCCATCGCCAGTCCGGTCGCGACGGCGAAGGCGACGGTTTCCTCCGAGGTCTCCTTCGCGCGGACGACCTCGAGGAGCGCCATGACGGGAACCGGGTTGAAGAAATGCATGCCGACGACCCGGTCGCGCCGCGAGACCGCCTCCGCGATCGACGCGATCGACAGGGACGACGTGTTCGACGCGAGAACGGCATGCGCGGGGGCCGCCCCGTCGATCGCCTCGAAGATCCGGCGCTTGAGGTCGATCGACTCGGGGACCGCCTCGACGACGAGGTCCGCGTTGCCGACGGCCGTCTCGATCGCCGCGGTGGTGCGGATGCGGTCCCAGATCGTCGGCGGCGCCTCCGCGAGCTTCCCCTTCTCGGCTAGGCGCTCGAGGCTCTTCTTGATCGTGCCGAGGGCTTTCTGCAGGGCCTCCGGGTTCGCGTCGCACAACGCGACCGACCAACCCGCCTGCGCCGCGACCTGGGCGATGCCGTTCCCCATCGTTCCCGAGCCGATGACCGCGATGACCTTCAAGGGAGCCTCCGTCGGAAGAACCCCGAACGGTATCATCGGGATCGATGCCCCGGGACACCCTCCGCTTCGTCGCCCTCACGGCCCAGGGGGTCGGTCTCACGATGCTGCTGCGCGCCGGGCGCGCGTACCTCGCGGGGCGGGAACCCTCCTCGGCCCGCCTGGGCGGGGGGATCGCGTTCGGGGCCTCCCTCGCGGTCGCGGCGACGGGCCTCGACGCCCCCGCGCTGGCCGCCCTCGCGTCGGGAACGACCGCCGGGCTCGGCGCGCTCGCGCGCAAACCTGTCCCCGCGGCCTGGTTCGCGCTCGGGTGGTTCGTCCTCGCCGTCGCCTTCGCGGTGCTGCGGTGAGCGACGCCCCGGCTCCCGGCGACCGTCTCGGACACTTCCGTCTCGTGTCGGAGCTGGGCCGCGGCGGGTTCGGCGTCGTGTTCCTCGCCGACGACGTGGACATCCCCGGACGTCAGGTGGCGGTCAAGACGCTCCGGCCGGGGGTCGTCGACGCCGAAGCGCTCCGGCGCGAGGCGTCCGCGCTCGCGGTCCTGCGTCATCCGAACATCCTGGTGGTGCACGAGGTCGGCGAATCCCCGTTCGGCCTCCACCTCGCCGCGGAATTCGCCCCGGGCGGGACGCTCGCCGCGCGGATCGCCCGCCGCGAGCTCGCGCGGGAGGAGGTGCTGCCGATCGCGCGGGCGTGCGCCGACGCGCTCGCCTCGGCCCATGCGCGCGGGGTCGTCCACCGCGACTTCAAGCCCGGAAACGTGCTGATCGACGAGCACGGGATCCCGAAGGTCGCCGACTTCGGGATCGCGCTTCGCTCGGGACCGGGGACGGCGTCGGGGGGGCCGGACGAGGGAACGATCACGCTGGCGTGGGAGGGGGGCTCGACGATCGTCGGCACGCCGTTCTACCTGGCCCCGGAGGTCCTCGAGGGCTCCGGGGCGTCCCCCGCCTCCGACCAGTTCTCCTTCGGCGTCGCGTTGCACGAGATGCTCGCCGGGCGACGGCCCTTCGACCCCGCGGGGGGGATCCGGGCGACGCTCGCGGACCCTTCGATCGACGCGTCGATCCCCGCGGACCTGCGCCGGATCGTCGCGCGTTGCCTGGCGAAGGACCCTCGGGCGCGTTTCCCCGACCTCCATGCGGTCGTCGAGGCCCTCGACGCCGCGATCCGCCGCCGATCGCGGGAAAGGCGACGTCTGCGGCGCTTGGCGATCGCATTCGCGGCGACGCTTTGCGTGCTCGCCGGCGGGTTCTTCGGGATGCGGGCGTGGCGGACCGCCTCGGCCCGGCACCTCAACGAGACCGGGAGCGCCGCGATGGTGCGCGGCGACCGCGATGCCGCGCGGGAGGCCTTCGTCGCGGCGCACTCCGCCGATCCGCGCTACCTCCCCGCGTGCGCCAACGTCGGGACGTTGGCCTCGCTCGAGGCGTCGCCGACGTGGGCGGTGACGCTCCTGCGGGACTGCGCGGCGACGTTTCCGGAGGCCGACGTGGTGCACTACAACCTCGGCGCGGCCCTGAGGGCGACCGGCGACCTCGCCGGAGCGGAGGCGAGCCTCGCCCGCGCGCTCGACCTCGCGGGGCGCGGCCCGCTGCGCTCGCTCGTCGTCAACGAGATCGCGCGGATCGAAGTGGCGCGCGGGCGGGCGGCGCAGGCCCTCGCGCGCCTCGAGGGAGAGCGGCCGTTCCCGGCGACGGCCGAGGGGACGATCCTCGAGAAGACCGTGGGGCTCGCCGCGCTCGAGTCGGGGGATCCCGCTCGCGCGACGAGGGCGCTGTCGCGGGCGATCGATGCGGGGCTTCCCGAGGCGCAGCGCCCGGAGGCCTGGGTCCTGCTCGGCCGTGCGCACGAGGCGCTCGGCCGGCTCGACGAGGCCAGGGCCGCGTACGCGCAGGCGCTCCTGGCCGGCGCGACCGGGGAAGACGAACGCCGGGCCCGGGAAGGGCTCACCCGAATCGCGCGGTGAGACCAACTTCCAGCGCCCGGCGCGGTAATGTCTCTCGAGCCCGGGAGGTGTCGATGCGCCCGCTCGTCCTCGCCCTGTTCGTCGTCGCGGCCGTCGCCGCCGGGCCCGCCCCCGAGCCGGCGGCGGGGGTGCTCGCCTCGGCGAAGGGGGACGTCCGGGTCGCGGCCCGCCCCGCGGCGATCGGGGATCGGCTCGCCGGCGGCGCCGCGGTCGAGACCGGTCACGGGAGCACGGCGACCCTCTACCTCGCGGGGGGCTCGATCGTCCGTCTCGGAGCGGGGCAGCGCTACGTCGTCCCGGCGCCCGGCTCCCGCGCTCCCGACGGTGCACGGCTCGACCCGGATTCGGCCAAGGTCACCGAATCGGGGCTGTGGGTCCTCAGTCGCCCCGGCGGAAGCGTGCTCCTCGCGGCGATGCGGGGCGACGAGGCGGTGCCCGATCCGCGACGCGCGCGGCCCCTCTCCCCCCGCTACGAAGTCGTGAGCGGCACGCCGGCCTTCGTCGCGATCGGGGGGCCGCGACCGGTGCACGTCGTGGTCGCGGAAGGGAAGAAGACGGTCTGGCGATCCGCTCCCGTCGACGGTGAAGGGCCCTGGAGCGCGCCGGACCTCCCGTCGCTCGCGCCCGGGCCTCTGTTCAGCTGGCGACTGGAGTCGCCGGAGGGGGAAGGGATCACTCCCTGGTCGCCGTTCCGCACCGCGCCAGCGTCGACGTTCGAAGCGGGACTCTCCGGGCTCGAGCCGGTCGAGGCGGACGTCCTCCGGCTCGGCTACTACCTGGAGTCGCAGGCCTGGTCACCGCTGCTCGCCGCTTCCGCCCGCGTCCTCGCCGCGCACCCCGAGGCCGAGATCGCGCGACGGGCGTGGGAGCGCGCGAAGGAGGGGCTGCAACTCGACGAGGACGGCGCGACGGCGCTCACGCGCCTCTTACGCTGACGCGTCGTCGTCGGGCCCCTCGCCGTCGTAGAGCGGCCCCATCTCGAGGCCGAGGATCTCCTCGCGGAACTCGACGACCGTACGGCGCAGCGCGTCGAGCTTTCCCGGGTCGAGCAGCTTGCGGACCGTCGAGCCGTGGAGGTCGATCGCGTTGAGAAGGGCGACCGCCGCGCGGTCGAGCTCGTGGATGGCGTTCTCGGGCATGGGCGTCCTCCCTTCTAACCGAACTTGTAGGCGACGCCGTACCCGCCGCGGGGCAGGTCCCAGCGGATGTTCCCGAACGGGCAGCCGATCCGGCAGCTGCCGCACTCGACGCAGGCCTGGTAGCCGACCATCACCTTCCCCTCGCGGTCGAGGGTGTAGACGGAAACCGGGCAGAAGGTCAGGCACGGCTGCTTCGCGCACTTCTCGCACACGCCGTGGTCGCGGATCGAGATGTGCGCGGAATCCTCGTCCACGTAGAACTTCACCGTGCTGAGCAGATCGTCGACGTTCACGCGGGGCAACGTCGCGCGGACCTCGTCGGAGAGGGTGACCTCGGGTTTCCTGCGCATGTCAGCCTCGCATCCCGGAGCGCAGCCCCATGAGGTCCTTCGCGACGCCGAAGATCGAGCGGCGCTTCCAGAGCAGGTCGAAGATCTGCTTTTCCATGTCGCGTTTCGGGATGCCGTGCGAGTTGAAGTACTTCAGCGCGGCCTCGTTGAGATAGTTCACGTAGGTGCCCATGAAGTGCGGGCTCTGGTCGAGGAAATCGGTCATGCGCCGGTACTGGCGGAGGTCCTTCAGGACGAAGCTGTCCTCGAGCTTCTTGCGGTACGACCTCAGGAACGCCCCCGAGAAATCCCCCTGGCGGTGCGCCTCGATGGCCGTTTCCCCCGCGAGTCGACCGGCGGTCATCGCGAGGTTGGTCCCCTCGCGGTGCATCGCGTCCACCATCCCGGCCGCGTCTCCCGCGACGAGCACGCCGTCCGCGGCGAGGGCGGGCATGCGGTCGTAACCGAACTCGGGGATCAGGTGGGCGCCGTATTCGAGGGTCTCGCCCCCCGCGACGTAGGGTTGGATCACGGGGTGCTTCTTGAAGCGGGCGAGCACCTCGTAGGGCTTCACGCGGTGCTTGACGAATTCCCCGAGGAGCATGCCGACGCCGATCGAGATCGCCTGCTGGTCGGTGTAGAGGAACGCGGTCCCGGGGAGGCCCAGGGTCGCGTCGCCGAAGATGTCGATCGCGACGCCTTCCTTGGGCCCGCCGAGGTTGAAGCGGCTCTCGAGCTCCTTGCGCGGGAGCGCGATCAGCTCTTTCACCGCGAGCGCCACGAAACGCGGCGGGAGGTCGCTCTTGGCGAGCCCGAGATCCTGGGTGACGAGGTTGTTCACCCCTTCGGAGACGATGACGACGGGGGCGTGGACCTCCCCGTCGGGACGGTCGGTCCGCACGCCGATCACCCGCCCGTTCCCGTCGCGAACGCACTCGGTGACCGTCGTCTTGGTGATGAGCAACACCCCGAGCTCGGCGGCCTGCTGCGCGAACCACGCGTCGAAGTTCGCGCGCAGCGCCGTGTACGCCGACGCGGGCTCCTGCTGGTAATGCTGGCTCTTGTGCATGAGCCGCACGACGCTGTCGGGGGAAAGGAGCCAGTACCCCTGCTCGGTGACCGGGCGCTCGAACGGGGGCTTGCGCTCCCAGAAGTCGGGCAACACGTCCGCGAGCGCGTGCGTGTAGAGCACCCCGCCGAAGAAGTTCTTGGCCCCCGCGAAGTGGCCGCGCTCGATCAGGATCGTGCGCAGCCCCGCGCGCGCCAGGGTGATCGCGGCCGAGGTCCCCGCCGGCCCCGCGCCCACGACGATCGCGTCGAACCTCGGGATCTCAGACAATCGCACCTCCCGCCGCGCGGACCTGGCGGATCAGCTCGGGGACGACCTGGTGGAGGTCGCCGACGATCCCCACGTCGGCGAGCTGGAAGATCGGGGCGTTCGGGTCGTTGTTGATCGCGACGATGAAGTCGGATCCGGCGACCCCGACGCGATGCTGCAGCGCGCCGGAGATCCCGGCTGCGATGTAGAGCTTCGGGCGCACGGTTTTCCCCGTCTGGCCGATCTGCCGGCCGTACGGGATCCAGCCCGCGTCCACGACCGGCCGCGTCGCGCCGACGACCCCGCCGAGAAGCCCCGCGAGCTCCTCGAGCATCGCGAATCCCTCGGGGCCGCCGATCCCGCGCCCGCCGCCCACGATCACGTCGGCGTATTCGAGGTTCACCTGGTCCTTCGTGTCGGAGGCGATCGTGCGGACGATCTTGAGCGCGACCTCGTCCTCGGTCATCCCGAGCGGCTCGCGGACGATCTCCCCGTCGATCGCGGGGCCCGGCGCCGGCATCGGCAGCACCCGGGGGCGCACCGTCGCCATCTGCGGGCGATGGGTCTTGCAGAGGATCGTCGCCATCAGGTTCCCGCCGAAGGTCGGGCGGGTCGCCGCGAGGATCTTCTTTTCCGGATCGATGGCGAGCTCGGTGCAGTCGGCGGTGAGCCCCGTCCTCACGTGCGTGGCGATCGCGCTGGCGAGGACGCGTCCCATCGTCGTCGCCCCGACGAGGAAGATCTCGGGATGGTGCTTTTTGACGACGTTCGCGACGCCGAAGGCGTAGGGGGTGTTGCGGTAGAGCTCGAGGACCGGGTCGTCGATGAGGTAGACGCGCGACGCGCCGTAACGGAACGCCTCGCGCGCGACCGCCTCGACGCCGTGGCCGGTGACGACCCCTTCCACCACGCTCCCCGGCAGCTGAGCGGCGAGACGGTGGGCGGCGGCCAGGAGCTCCCACGACACCGGGTGCGGGCGCCCCTCCTCCTGCTCGACGTAGACCCAGATGCGCTTGGCGACCGCTTCGCTCATCGCGCCGCTCCGATCCGCTCCAGGACGGCGGCGACCGCCGCCTCGAGCCCCTTCTCGCTCACGGCGAGGACCTCTCCCGCCTTCTTCGGCGGCGGGGTGTAGGCGCGTCCGACGATCGTCGGCGAGCCCTTGATCCCGATCTGCGCGACGTCGAACGGCACCGGCGCCGCGGCGCTCCAGACCTCCGGGGCGTAACGGGCGGCGCGGATCACGTTGGGAAGGGGGGCCCGCGCGATCGGGGCGATCTCCTTCTCGACGGTGAGGAGCGCGGGGAGCGTCGTCTTCACGACCTCGATCCCCCACTCCGTGCGGCGGTGCAGGACCGCGGTGCGCGAGACGGGGTCGAACGACTCGACCTCGACGGCATAACTCACCAGCGGCACCGACAGGCGCGTGGCGACGCCGGGCCCGACCTGGGCGGTGTCGCCGTCGATCGCCTGCTTTCCGAACAGCATCAGGTCGACCGGCTCCTCCTTCGCGATCGCCTCGATCGCCGTCGCCAGGACGTACGAGGTCGCCAGGGTGTCCGCCGCCGAGAACTTCCGGTCGGAGATCAGGATCGCGCGGTCGGCCCCCTGCTCGACGCATTCGACGAGCGCCTCGGCGGCCTTGGGCGGGCCCATCGTGATCACCGTGACCTTTCCCCCGAAGCGCTCCTTGAGGCGTACGGCGACCTCGAGGGCGTGCGCGTCGTAGGGGTTGACGATCGCCGGCACCCCCTCGCGAATCAGCGTTCCGGTCTCGGGGTTGATCCGGACGTTGGTGGTGTCCGGAACCTGCTTGATCGAGACGACGGCGTGCATGCCGCGCACCCCCTTTCGGGCTCCGACGACAGAATAGGAGGGGCGGCGGGATCAACGACTTGGCATTGGTCACGGGACCGGATCGGCCTGCTAAACTCCCCCGTTCCCACGAGACCAGGAGCTGCGATGAGCCAGACCCGACCGATCCGCACGCTCGCCGTCATCGGCGCCGGCAACATGGGAAGCGGCATCGCCCAGAAGATGGCGACCGAAGGCTTCCCGGTGATCCTCCTCGACCTCGACGACGCCAAGGTCGCGCGGGGCCTCGACATCATCGCGACGACCCTCGCGCAGGGGGTCGAGCGGAAGATCTTCCGGCCGGAGCAGGCCGAGGCGATCCGCGCGAGGATCCGCGGCACGGCCGACTGGAGCGCCGTCGCCGAGGCCGATCTCGTCGTCGAGGCGGTCTTCGAGGACCTGACGGTGAAGCGGGAGGTCTTCGAGCGCCTCGAGCGGCACGCGCGCCCCGAGGCGATCCTCGGGACGAACACGTCGTCGTTCGCGGTGACCGACCTCGCGAAGGGGATGAAGCACCCCGAACGGATCCTGGGCCTTCACTACTTCTACCATCCCGCCAAGAACCGGCTGGTCGAGGTGATCCCCGGGGAGGCGACCTCCCCCGAGGCCGTCCGCCGCGCGTGGGCGCTGCAGGAGCAGATCGGGAAGACCCCGATCCGCTCCGCCGACGCCTCCGGGTTCATCGTGAACCGCTATTTCGTCCCCTGGCTCAACGAGGCGGTGCGCCTTCTCGAGGAGGGCGTCGCCGACATCCCGACGATCGAGGCCGCCTGCAAGAAGGCGTTCGGCGTGGGGATGGGACCGTTCGAGCTGATGAACGTCACCGGGGTCCCGATCGCCAAACACGCGGCGAACACCCTGGGGCAGGCCTTCGGTCCGATGTACGCCCCCGCGAAGGCGCTCGTCGCGCAGGTCGATTCGGGGAAGCACTGGAACCTCGACGGCACCCCGGACGCGTCGAAGTTCGAAGCCGTCAACCGGCGGATGCTCGCCGTCGTCTTCCTCGTCGCGACCCAG
>DASVAW010000045.1 GCA_036376135.1 Candidatus Polarisedimenticolaceae bacterium
GTCGAAGTCGATCGCGTAGGTGACCCGGTACTCCGCCGCCGGGTGCACCGAGATGGTCTTCTCCTCCTGCGCGACCTCGATCGGTCGGACGATGTGGATGAACAGCCGCTCGACGTCGCACGCGACCGGGCCCGCCCGAAGGAGCGCTTCCACGAAGGGCAGCGACGACCCGTCGAGGATCGGCATCTCCGGACCGTCGAGCTCGATGCGCGCATCGTCGACCTGCAGCGCGTACAGGGCGGCCATGAGGTGCTCGATCGTGCTGACCCGGACGCCGTCGCGCTCGAGCACCGTCGCGTAGAAGCTCGGCCCGGCGTATTCGAGCGTCGCCGGGATCTCGACGCCTCCCGCGTCGACGCGCACGAACACGATTCCGCTCGACGGCTCGGCGGGGAGCACGCGCACGCGGACCTCGCGTCCGGTGTGCAGCGCGATCCCCGACAGGCTCACTGCGCGCGAGATGGTTTGACGCCAGCGCAATCGTCGCTCCGCGCCGGTTCGCGTTGACCCGGCCGACGCGCACATGGTACATAACGGCCGCCGCGGACAACCTCCGCGGAGACGGCCTACCGGCTTGGACGCACCTCCGCCGGTCATGAGGGGTGCGCGCATCGCGAACGCAGGATTCCGAGAGCCTCGAGGACGACCTTGAGCCGATCCGACGAGTTTCCCCGCGAGCGGCGCCGCGCCGGCCGGCATCGTCCGGTGCGCCTCGGGCGCGAGCTCCCCGCGGCGTCGGGGCCCGGCGGGGAGCCCGCCGACTTCCGACTTTTCCAGGAGGAAGCCTCGGCGCGCGCCCACAAGGGCGACCTGGACGGCGCCGTCGCGATGTGGCGGCGCGCCCTCACGGTCGATCCGGAACGCGCGGATGCCTGGTTCGACCTCGGGAACGCCGAAGAGGCCCTCGGTCGGCCCCTCGCCGCGGCGGAGGCGTACCGCCGGTGCGTCGAGCGGGATCCCGGCGCCGTCGAGGCCTGGAACAACCTCGGGAACGCCCTCGTCCACGCCGGCCGGGCCGCCGACGCGGTCGAGGCCTACCGGCGCGCGATCGAGATCCGTCCCGATCGCTGGGAGTGCTGGTACAACCTGGGCCACGCCGAATCCGACCGGAGCGCGTGGGAACGGGCGATCGAAGCCTACCGCCGCGCCCTCGACGCGCGCCCGGACGCGTACCCGGTCTGGTTCAACCTGGCGTTCGCCAGCGCGTCCGCCGGCGACCTCGCGACCGCGGCCGACGCCTACCGGCGCGCCTCCGCGCTCGACCCCGACGATTACGAGGTCTGGTACAACCTCGGCAACGTCTGCCTCGACCTGGGGCAGGTCGCCGAGGCCGCCACGGCGTTCGCGACCGCGCTGTCGCGCCGTGCCGACGACCCCGAGGTCTGGAACAACTACGGGAACGCGCTCGCGCAGTCGGCCCGCCTCGAGGATGCCGGGAAGGCCTACCGTCGAGCCTTGGAACTGCGGGCGCACTACCACCCGGCCTGGAACAACCTCGGGAACGTGCTGGAGGAGTCCGGCGATCTGCCCGGCGCCGAGGAGGCCTACACACGCGCGCTCGAGCTTTCCTTCGACCAGCCGACCTATCATGTGAACCTCGCGTCCCTTCTGGCGCGTCGCGGCGATCGGGACCGGGCCGTGGATCACCTGATCCACGCCGTCGGTCTGGACCCGGCGCTGCGCGAGTGGATTCCGGGGTTCGTCGAGTTCGCGCCGCTCCTCGCGGACGGACGCCTCGCGGCGAGCCTCGGGCCCGGAGGCGAAGTATGAGCGCGTCGTTCCATGCCCTCCCCGCTCTCGAGCGTCACGTCGAGGCGATCGCGCGAGCGCAGACCCCGACGGAGGTCTTCCGTCATCTGCTCGCCGCCACGCCGTGCGGCGCGCCGCGCGCCGCGATCTTCCTGGCCCGCGCCGGCGCGTGGAAGGGGTGGGGCGGAGCGGGGTACCCCGGCTCCGCCGGGCAGTTGCTGCGCTCCGTGTCGGTGCCGGCGCAGGAGGGGTTCCTCGCGGCGACCGCCGCCGAGACTTCCGACGAAGAAGCCTGGCGCGAGGCCGCCGCGGGGGAAGGGGCACCCGGGTTCGGGCAACCCCCCGCCGCGCAGACGATCGGGGTGCCGGTCCGCGTCGGGGGCCGGACCGTCGCGATCCTCGTCGCCGAGCGCGGCTCGGAAGAGGGGCCGTGGCACCCGGAGGCCCTCGCGATCGCGGCGCATGCCGCGCGGCTCCGGCTCGAGGCCGACCTGGCCTGGCGCCGGCTGCGCGCCGGCCACGACCGGGCCGAGCCCCCCGACCGCCCCGTCGAGCGGGCTCCCGAGCCCGAACCCGCCGTGGTCCGTCCCGAGGTCGAAACGGGCCTCGAGATCTCGCCCTGGGCCGAGACGCCGGAACGCCCCGGCCCGGACCCCACGCACGAAGAGTGGCGCCGCTTCGCGAAGCTCGTGGCGACCGACATCCGCCTCTACAACGAGGATCTGGTCCAGCAGGGGCGCGCTCGAGGGGATCTCGCCGCACGCCTCGCCGAGCCGATCCAGCGGGGGCGGGAGTCGTTCTCGCGTCGGTTCCCCGACGCGGGAACCGAGGGCGGGCGCGTGCTTCGCGACGCGTTCGTCCAGGTTCTCGCCGGCGGCGACGCCACCCTCCTCCCCGAGTAGCCGCGCGTGTCCGCGCGAGCCTTCGGCCGCTACGCCGCCGTTGCGGTGATCGGGGCGGCCGTCGTCGTTTCGCTCGGGTGGTGGTGGACCCACCGGCCGATCCGCTGGCGCGACGCCACGCGCCCCCCTGCCCCCGCGGCGGAGGCGCTCGACGCGTTCTCCCGGGGAGATCTCGACCGGGGGCTCGAACGGCTGACCCAGGCGGAGTCCCGGTACGACGCCCCCTTCTGGGAGCCGAAGATCCGCCTCGCGGGAGCCTTCCGCGCGCTCGAGGCCGGACGCGCCGAGCGGGCGCTGGCGTTGCTCGACGGCCGTCGTGACGGCGGCGACGCGCTGGCGCCCTGGATCTCCCTCGCGCGCGCCGAGGCCCTTTTCGCCGCGGGGCGCGACGCCCAGGCGGCGACGGAGGCAGGGAGGGCCGGCATCCCGGGGTTTCCGGAGCTTTCGCGGGCCGCGTCCGTGGAGGCCCGCGCCCTCGAGCGGCTCGGACGGACCGCGGAGGCGCTCCGCCGCCTCGACGCGGTGCCGTCGCTGCGTCTGGATGCGGCGGCGCTCGCCGCGCGGTCGGGGAACGCCGGCGACGCGCGCGCGCGATTCGTCGCGATCGTGCTCGACCCGAAATCGGTCGACGAGGGGGCGCGGGCGCTCGAGGCGCTCGTCGCGCTGGAGCCGCTCCCCGCGGCCCGTCTCGCCGGGGCGACCCCCGCGGCGATCGCGGAGACGGCGAGGCGGTGGACCGCGGCGCGGCGCCCCGGGCCGGCCCTCGATCTGCTGCGAGCCGGCTTTCCGGCGGGAGCGCCGGCATCGGCGCGCCCCCCCGAGCTCGCGCTCGCCGAAGCGGAGGCCTGTTTCGCGCTGGGCCGGCTCGCGGACACGCGCCCCCTCCTCGCCCGGGCGCGCGCCGGCGACGCGGCGACCGTCGACGCCGCGATGTATCTGGCCGCGCGGATCGACCAGGCGCGCGGGCTCGCGCGGGTCTCCGTCGGCGAGCTCGCGGCGCTGGGTCGACGACCGGGACGCTCGAAGGCCAAGCTCGCGGCGCTCGAGGATCTCGCGCAGCTCGCGGAGGGCGCGCCGAACGCCGGCGCGCTCTCCGCCTGGCGCCGTTACCGGGAAGCCGCGGGACCGGAGGCCGACCCGGTCGCGCTGTTGCGCGAGGGATTCGCCGCCTTCGAGCTCGGTCGCCGCGCGGAGGCCGACGCCGCGTTCGCGCGCGTGCTCGCCCTTCGCGACGCGCCCGACGGCGCTCGCGCGGCGGCGACGTATTGGTCGGCCCGACGTGCCGAGCAGTCGGCCCGCGCCCCGGAGGCGCGACGCCTCTACGAAGCGGTCGTCAAGGAGTTTCCGAACCACGTCTACGGGGTCTTCGCCGAGCGGCGCCTGCGCCGGCCGCCTCCCACGGCGTCCGACGCCGAAGCCGAGCCCGCCGCGGCCGAACGGGCGGAGGAAGGAGAGCGGTGGCTGACCGCGGCGCGCCTCCTGCGGCGGCTGTCGATCGGTCCGTGGTCGTCGGCGGCGTTCGGTGCCGCGGCGGACGCCGCGCCGGAGCCGATCGCCCGCGCGATCCGCCTGGAGGCGGCCGACGCCGCGCTCGACCGCGGCCAGGGGGCGGAGGCCCTGCGCTGGATCGGCTCGGCAATGGGCGAGCGCGATCGCGCGCCGGTCGGGTCGATCCCGCGGCGGCACTGGAAGCTGCTCCTCCCGTTCCCCGAGAATTTCGATCTCTCCGGCGCCGCCCGGGTCGCACGGCTCGATCCGGCGTTCGTGGCGGCGGTGGCGCTGGAGGAGAGCGCCTTCGATCCGCGCGCGGTTTCCTCCGCCGGCGCGCGCGGACTGCTGCAGCTCATGCCGGCGACCGGCGCCGAGCTCGCGCGCGCGCTCGGCATCAGGAACTTCACCCCCGAGCGGTTGTTCGACCCGGGGACGAATCTCCGCCTGGGGTCGGCCTACCTCCGGCGCCTGCTCGACCGCTACGGCGCCGCCGCCCCCGCGCTCGCCGCCTACAACGCCGGTCCGGCGCGCTCGGACCGGTGGAGGCTTCCCTCCGACGAGTCGCTCGGGGACCGGTTCACGGAGCGCATCCCGATCCCCGCAACGCGGTTGTACGTCAAGCGGATCCTGGCGAACGAGCGGCTTTACCGTATCGTTTGGGGGTCCCCTCCGGAGGCCCGAACCCGTTGATCGCCAACCTGTGCCTGGCCCTCGCCCTCCCCCTGGTCGTGGAGTCGCTCGCGCCGGGGGTCACCCTCGTGCGCGACCCCGCGGGAACGAACACGCTCGTCGTCGAGCGTTCCGACGGCCTCCTGCTCGTGGACGCACAGGGGACGGTCGAGAAGGGAAAGGCCCTCGCCGTCGCCGTGGCCGCGATCTCCGGGAAGCCGGTGCGGTGGATCGTCCTCACCCAACCGCACGTCGAGTCGTGGGGCGGAGTCTCCGCCTTCCCCGGGGCGGTCCTCGTCGCCTCGCGCGGGGCGCACGACGCGTTCGACGACCCGACGTTCGACCCGGGTGCGGAGTACCGCCTGCGATTCCCGGGCGCGACGACGCCGGAGGTCCCGCCGCGGCCGACCCTGCTGCTGCAGTCGTTTTCCCTCCTCGACGATCCCGAGCGGCCGGTGGAGCTCCTGCCCCTTCCCCGGGCCCATTCCGCGGGCGACCTCGTGGTGCGGCTCCCCAACGAGCGTCTCGTCCACGTCGGCGACCTCGTCGCGCCCGATCGCAATCCCCGCGCGGGGCCGGACGCCCGGATCGCGGGATGGATCACGCAGCTCAGCGAGATCGCGACCGGCGCCCCTGCGATCGTCGTCGCCACGCGCGGTCCGGCCGTCCGCGACGCCGACCTCCGTCGCCAGCGCGAGGCGATCGCGTGGGTCCGGTCGAATGTCGTGCAGGCCTTCGTGGACCTCGTGAAGGTCGCCGACATCCCCGCCCGGCTCGCGTCCCTCCCGGCGTTCGCGACCTTCTTCGACACCGCCGCGACGCCCGCCTTCGCCGGCACCCTCGTCGAACGCGCCGTCGACGAGGCGGTGGAGGAGCGTCGGAAGCGCGGCCTGCCGATCGAGTAGCTAGGGGGAGTCGCCGGGGTGGCGGCGCCGCTCGCGGGCGTCGTGCACCTTCTGCCGGACTTTCCGGCCGATCCCCTTCAACCGTTCGTAGTGGCGGCGTGCGAACTCGCTGTGACTGGAGAGCACCGCGAGCCCCATCAACACGAAGACCCATCCCTGGACGATCGGCACGAACCCCATCGCGGCGCCGAAACCGATCAGGGACAACCCGAGCGTCCAGTCGAACGCCTTGCGCAGGGGGGACGCCATCAGGCCGGAATTCCCCGCGTCGCCTCGGGGGAGAGGGTGGCCTGGAACAACACGCGCGCGTCCCCCTCGAGCGTCGCGCCGAACGGCGCCTCGGTCGGCCCGCGGAACTGCACGCGAAGCGGGATCCCGCTCCACGGAGTGACCCGCACCTCGGGCCCGGCCCCGTCGAGCGTCGCCGCGTAGGCCGCGGCGACCGCACCCGAGCCGCACGACAGGGTCTCCCCTTCCACGCCGCGTTCCCACGTCCGGATGCCGAGGCTGCCGTCGCGCCGCCACGCGACGAAGTCGACGTTGGTCCCTTCGTCGCCGAAGTGCGGATGGCGCCGGAACCGCGGCCCGAGTTGCGCGATCGGCACGTGGACGAGATCGGGAGTCGGGACGACGAAGTGGGGAACCCCCGCGACGACGTGTCGTCCGACGAGATCCACCCCTTCGGCGTGGAGGGTCATCCGGCCGCGGTCGACGGGGGGCGGAAGGTGCACACGCACGCGATCGTCGAGGATCTCCGCGTCGACCTCCCCCACGCGCGTGAGGAGCTTCGCGTCCGCCCCGCACCAGTCGCGCATCCACGCGAAGCGCGCGGCGCAGCGCGTGCCGTTGCCGCAGAACGCCTCGCCGCCGTCCGGGTTGTGGAAGCGCACGAGCACGCGACGGTTCTCCGCGGGACCGACGACGAGCACGCCGTCGGCGCCGACGGAGACCCCGCGCCGGCACACGGCGCGCACCCAGGCCTCGAACTCCCCGATCCGGGCGGCCTCCTCGGCCTCGAGCACGACGAAGTCGTTTCCGGCCCCGGACATCTTGGTGAAACGCACGAAGCGATCGGGGGCGATCACGGCATCCTCCCGGGGTGGAGCGGGTCGTCGACGATCCCGACCTCCACGATCTCGCTCGGAGCGCTCTCGTTGGGCGGGGTCGTGCGGTCGACGGCGGTCACGCGGTACGCGATGCGTTCCCCCACGCGCACCTCGCGGTCGAGCAGGGAAGGCTCGAGGACCGGATCGGGCCCGACGCGCCGCCACTCCCCCCCGTTCGTACGCGCGAAGACGCGGTAGCCGCGGAGGTCGCGCTCGGCGCCGGGATTCCAGAACAGGCGGACCGCGGCCCCCTCTTGCACCGCCACGAGCCCCGTCGGAGCGGCCGGCGGGAAACGATCCTCGGCGGCCACGCGGACCTCCGCGGTCGCGGCCGATTCACGCCGCGGAACGCCGTCCGCGAGCACCCGGCGGACGCGGTAGCGGTACGCGGTCCCCGGCACGACGGCCGCATCGAGATATCGCGTCCCGGTGACGGGCTGCAGGTGCACCGGGGCCTCGTCGTACGCGCCGTCGCCGACGGCGCGGTAGACGTTGTAGCGCCCCTCCTGGGTCGCGTCGGCCCACTCCAGCCGGATCCCTTCCGCCGTCGGCTCCGCCGCGAGGTCGGTCGGGGCGGAGTCGACCGCCTCGAAGCGCAGATCCGCGGCCGCGACGAGCGCGGAGGGGCGCCCCCGGCGGTCGCGGACGCGGACCGCGTAGCGCAGCGTCCAGCCCGACGCGCCCCCTTCGAGCTCGGAAAGGACCGGGTCGCGCACGAAACGCCGCGCGCCGGAATCGAGCGGATCCCCTTCGACCCGGGCGATGACCTCGCCGCGCACGCGGAAGAGCACCGGGTCGGGCGAAGGCTGGAGCCCCGGCGCGAACGGCACGCGGAGGATCTCCGCGAGCACGGGGGCCTGCGACGGCGCCTCGCCGCGCGGCGCGGGGACGGTGAAGGCGATCTCCACGTCCGCCCCGATCTGGCGCGCCACGACGCCGCCGGCGGGGAGCGGACCTCTCGGCGCCGGCGGCTTCGGCGCGCCGGCCTTGCCGCACGACGCCGCGGCGACGGCCAGGGCGAGGGCGAACGCGGCGACAGGCGGTCGCATCTTCAGAGGATGAAGCGGGAGAGGTCGGCGTCGGCGGCGAGGTCCCGGACCCGCGCCTCGACGTACGCCCGGTCCACGACGACCGTCGTCCCCGCGAGGGCGTCGGCCTCGAAGGAGACCTCGTCGAGGACCCGCTCGAGAAGCGTGTGGAGTCGGCGCGCCCCGATGTTCTCCGTCCGCCGGTTCACCTCCTCGGCGAACGCGGCGATCGCCTCGATCCCCTCGTCGGTGAAGACGAGGGACACCCCCTCCGTCGCGAGCAGCTCGACGTACTGGCGGGTGAGGGCGTTCTCGGGCTCGCGAAGGATGCGCACGAGATCCTCCCTCCCGAGGACGTCGAGCTCCACGCGGATCGGGAACCGCCCCTGCATCTCGGGGATCAGGTCGGAGGGTCGGCTCACGTGGAAGGCGCCGGCGGCGATGAAGAGGATGTGGTCCGTGCGCACGGTGCCGTGCTTCGTGTTGACGATCGTCCCCTCGACGATCGGGAGCAGGTCGCGCTGGACTCCCTCGCGCGAGACGTCGGGGCCCTGCGCTCCCTCGCGGCCGGCGACCTTGTCGATCTCGTCGATGAAGAGAATGCCCGACTCCTCGACGCGCGCGAGGGCCTCGCGGGCGATCCGATCGGGGTCGAGGAGCTTGTCCTCCTCCTCCCGGGCGAGGGTCTCGCGCGCCTCGCGGACCGTGAGCTTGCGCAGGCGTTTTTGCCCCTGGAAGAGCCCCGGCATCATCTCGCGCAGATTGAGGTCGACTTCCTCCATCCCCGCCGGGGTGAACATGCGGAAGGCCGCGCCGCCGCCGGCGACCGTCTCGAGCTCCACGACCCGCTCCTCGAGCTCCCCGGCCTCGAGCTGGCGCCGCAGCGTCTCGCGGCTCTGCTCCCAGCGCGCCTGCTCGTCGGCCTCGCGGGCCGCCGCGAGGGAGTCGGCCGCGCGCGGCGCCGCGGGGCGCGGCGGGAGCAGGAGGTCGAGGATGCGCCGCTCGGCCGCGACCCGGGCGGGCTCGCGCACCTGCTCGCGCCGCTCGTGGCGCACGAGCTCGACGCCGATCTCGACGAGGTCGCGCACCATCGACTCGACGTCCCGTCCCACGTAACCGACCTCGGTGAACTTCGAGGCCTCCACCTTGAGGAACGGGGCCCCCGCCAGTCGCGCGAGGCGCCGCGCGATCTCGGTCTTGCCGACGCCGGTCGGCCCGATCATGAGGATGTTCTTCGGCGTGACGTCGTCGGCGAGCGACTTCGGGAGCTTGCGGCGGCGCGCGCGGTTGCGCAGCGCGATCGCCACGGCGCGTTTGGCCTTCGCCTGACCCACGATGTGGCGATCGAGCTCCGCGACGATCCGGCGCGGCGTCCAGTCTCCCGCGTCGGAGCGGGCCTCGACCTTGCCGGGCATGTAGAAGACCACGGTCACAGCTCCTCGACGGTCAGCGTGTCGTTCGTGTAGACGTCGGTGGAGGCCGCGACCCGCATCGCCTCGACCGCGATCGACTTCGCGTCGAGCGCCGTGTGCGCCACGAGCGCCCGCGCCGCGGCCACGGCGGCGGTCGAGCCGGAGCCGATTCCGAGGATCCCGTCGTCGGGCTCGATCAGGTCGCCGGTCCCGGAGAGAAGGAAGCTGCGCCGCGCGTCGGCGACCACGAGCATCGCCTCCAGGCGACGGAGGACGCGGTCGGTGCGCCAGTCGCGCACGAGCTCCACGGCGGCGCGCTCGATCTGGCCCGGGTGCGCGGCGAGCTTCTCCTCGAAGCGGCTGAGCAGCGCGAACGCGTCGGCCGCGCCCCCGGCGAACCCCGCCAGCACCGCGCCGTCCCCGACGCGACGGACCTTCCGCGCCCCGTGCTTGACGATGGTGCGGTCGAGCGTGACCTGGCCGTCCCCGGCCATCGCGACGCGGCCGTCGCGGCGGACGCAGAGAATGGTGGTACTGCGGATCTCCGGCAGGCGGCTCACCGTTCCTCCGAACTCGCAGTGTACCAGTCGGACCCCCGGTGTAGATTCCGTGCCCGGGAGGGCCCGTGCCGCCGCGTCAGCTCAATCTCCGGTCCCGTGCCTTCGTCGCGTGCGTGCTGGCCGGCGGGGCCGTCTCGTTCGTCGCCCTGCTCGTCGCGTGGGATCCGACGGCCGCTCCGGGCTGGCCGGTCCTGGTCTTCGGACCGCTCGCCTGCGCCTCGGTGACGGCGACCTCGTGGTACCGCGGCTCGACGCCGAGCGCGACCGCCTTCCAGCTCGGCACCGCGTTCGTCTTCGCCCTCTTCCTGATCTCGGGCCCCGCCCCCGCGGCGCTCGTCGCCGGAGTGATGAGCGCGATCGACTGGGCGCGCTGGCGCCGGTCGCCCGTCGTCGGCCTGTTCAACCTCGGCCAGCTTTTCCTGAGCGCGGGAGCGGGAGCGGTCGTGCAACTCGCGACGGGCGGCCACACCGTCGGGTCCGGCGCGGCCGGGATCCTCGCGTTCTCCGCGGTGAACCACGCGCTGACCCACCTCGTCGTCAGCCTGTCGGCGGGCCGCCCGGTGTCGTCGAAGCCGGCCGTGCTCGGCGACGGATTGCGGGCGGAGATCCTGTGCGTGGCGTGCGGGATCGTGATGGGCCTGCTCTGGCGGACGAACCCGTGGCACGCCGTCGTCGGCGCAGTCCCGCTCGTCGCCTACGCCGGCGCTCTTCGCGAGCTCGCGAGGCGCAAGGAGACCCTCGACCGACGGGTGCGGGAAATCCGCGCGCTCGAGGATCTCGCCGCATCCCTCGATCAAAGCCCCGGAGCCGGGATCCCCGCCGTCGTCGCCCGCGATGCGGCGCGGGCCTTCGAGGCCTCGGGGGCCCTCCTCGCCGCGCTCGAGGACGACGGGAACGGACTTCGCGTCCTCGCGGCCTCCGGCCTCTGCGCCTCGGCGCCGCCCTCGCTTCGGATCTCGCGCCTCGCCGACGGGTTCTTCGAGACGCGGACGGTGCGTCGGATCGACGACTTCCGGCACGAGGGGGCCCTGTACCCCGAGTTGTCGTTCCTCGGAGCCGACTTCGCCGGGGGCGCGCTCGCGGCACCGGTTCGCGTGGGGCCCCGCGCCGACGGCCTGCTGCTGGTCGTGCACGGCCCCGAACGCCGGGCCTTCGACGACGACGACGTGCGCTGCATGGCGCTGTTCGTTCGCGTCGTCGAGCCCCACCTGCGGAGCGCCGACCCGGCCCCTTGAACTGTATACATTTCTGTATACAATCCACCCGAGGAGGTTCCCCATGCTCTCCGCCCTGGGTCTGTCCCTCATCCTCGCCGCCTCGGGCGCCCCGGCCCCGGAAGTCTTCGAGATCCTCGTCGCGGGCCGCTCGCTCGGCGAGGAGACGGTCACCCGGGAGAGCGCCGCGGACGGCGCCGTCCTGAAGAGCACGGTCGCCCTGAGCTCGCCGAGGGGACGCCTGGAGTTCCATCAGCGACTCCGGCTGTCCGCGAACGGCCGCGAACCCGTCGACTACGCCCTCGAGGTCGCCATTCCCGGCGCGACGCAAGAGCTCCGCGCCAAGCGGACGGAGACCGGGTGGACGATCGAGGCCGGTCCCGTCGGCGCCCCGACGATGACGCGCGCGCACCCGGTGCAGGGCGCGGCGTTCCTGCTCGACAACAACCTGGCGTCGCACCTCGACCTCATCGCGCGCGCCGCGACCCTCGAGCCGGGGGCCTCGATCCCGGCATCGTTCGTCGTCCCGCAGGCCGCCGCGGTGATCCCCGGAACGCTCTCGCGCCTCGAGGACGTCGCGGACCTGCGCCGCCTCGTCGTCGAGATGGCGAGCGTCCGGATCGAGATCGACGCCCGAGCGTCGGACGGCGCGCTGGTCGAGGCCCGTGTGCCTCTGCAGCACGCCATCTACCGTCGCAAGGACGCCCCGCCGCGTCCGGCGGAGGACGTTCCGGTCGCCGACGCACGCGAGCGCGACGTCGTGCTCTCCACGCCGGAGGGAGACCTGGCGGCGACGCTCACGATCCCGAAGGGAGCGGGTCCCTTCCCCGCCGCGGTGTTCCTCGCGGGCTCCGGCGCCCAGGACCGCGACGAGCGGATCGGCCCCAACACCCCGCTTCGCGACCTCGCCCGCGCGCTCGCCGATCGCGGGGTCGCCTCCTACCGCTTCGACAAGGCGACGACGTCCGCGTCGGTGATGGCGAAACGCTCGGTCACCGTCCGCGCGGAGTACGACGACGACGCCGCCCGCGCGATCGACGCGCTGCGCGCCGTGCCGGGAATCGACCCCGCCCGCGTGTTCGTGCTCGGCCACTCCCTCGGCGCCGTCGTAGCGCCGCGCATCGCGCGCGAGGCCGGGTCCGAGGTCGCGGGGGCGGTCCTGCTCGCCGCCTCGGGACGGCCGATCGACGCGCTGGTCGTCGAGCAGGTGCGCCACCAGGCCGGGCTCGCCGGGCAGGACGCCGACGCCGTCGTCGCGCCGATCGCCGCGAAGCTCAAGGAGATCCGCGAGGGCGGAGGGACCGAACCGTTCCTGGGCGCGCCTCCGTCGTATTGGCGCGAGGTGATGGCCCTCGACGTCGCCGCGGACCTCAAGACGCTCGGCAGACCCGCGCTCGTCCTGCAGGGGGACAACGACGTGCAGATCCACGTGGAGCGCGACTTCGGCCTGATCCGCAAGACGGTCGGCGAGGACGGCGGAAGGGTGACCTATCGGGCGTTCGCGGGGCTCAATCACCTGTTCATGAAATACGACGGGACCTCCACCGGAGCCGAGTACGGCGCGAAGGGGACCGTCGCCCCCGAGGTCGCCGATGCGATCGCGTCCTGGATCGCCGGACTTCCGTCCCCCGCAAAGGACGCCCCGAAGGCCGGTGCGCCGAAATAACGCGCCGTTCCGCGCAACCCGCGGCTGGCAAGGATCTCGCTGTAGGTCGGGGCCGTCCAAGAAGGAGGCCCACGATGAACACGAACCGCATCCTCGCCGTCGCTTTCGCCGGTCTCGCCACCCTCGCCCTCGCCGCGACCGACGCGTCGGCCGGTTCGAAGCACGGCCGTCACAAGGGTCACGGTCACGGCCACGGCCGCGGACACGACCGCGTCGTCAAGGAACGCGTCGTCTACTCGCCGGGGCACGCCTTCACGGTCCCGCATCGCATGGCGTATCGCGAGGCGCGGCACTACGACCACTACACGCACCGGCGCCACTGGGATCCGTACCGCCGCGCGTACGTCGTCACGTACCACTTCCCCGTCGTCGTGCGCGGCGCCGTCGTCTACCGTCCCTTCTCGTATTGCGACGGCGTGCTCGTCGACGCCTACCCCGGCTTCGCTCCGGCCCCGTACGGTTATGACGACGACGTGTACTACCGCTACGACGACCGCGTGAACGGCTACGTCTCGTTCCGCGCGCCGAACGTAAGCGTCGGCATCGGCTTCTGACCCCGGGCTCCTCGACGCCGGGCGCCGCCCCCTCCTCCGCGGCGCCCGGCGTCTCCTTTTTCCCTCAGATTCTCGACAGCGCGAAGGCGACCCGCGTCTCCCGCCCGTCCTCGAGAAGCGCGTAGACGAGACGGAGTCCGCTCCGGAGATCGAGAGCGGGATTCCCGGGTCGCCGGCGAGCCCGACCGCTCGCGCCCACGACGCGTCCAGGACGCGCAGCGGCGCGCCGTCGCGACTCACGGCTCCAGGACTCCGACGGAATCCACCAGGAGATCGGGCCGGAGGCCCGAGGCCTCGATCCGTTCCTCGCGGAACGCCGCCCCGCGGACGACCGCCACCCGGCACCCCGCGTCCCGCGCTCCGACCCCGTCGTTGTCGACGCTGTCCCCGACGACGAGAACCTCGGCCGGGGCGAGACCGAGCTCGCCGACGGCGAGGCGGAAGAACGCGGGGGACGGTTTCCCGACCACCTCCGCCTCGACGCCCGCGGCGAACTCCAGCGCGGCGACGAACCCTCCCGCGTCGAGGACCGGGCCCTTCGCCGAGGACGGGAACCAGTAACGGTTCCGGTGAAGCGCGAGAAGCCGCCCTCCCGCGTGCAGCGCCCGGAACGCCGCGTCGAGCCTTTCGAAGGTGAAGCCGGCGCCGAGGTCGCCGATCACGACCCACGCCGCATCCTCCCCCGCCTCGGCGACGCCTTCGAAGTCGCGTCGCGCCCCGTCGGGGACGAGCAGCATCGCGCGAGGATCCCCCGACTCGACGATGCGCCTGCGCGCGAGCGCCGCGGGGAGGACGACGTCGGCGGCGGCGACCTCGAGACCCACTCGGCGTAGGGCGTCGGCGATCTCGGCGCGCGACCGCCGCGTGTTGTTGGTCGCGACGCGGAAGGGAAGTGCGGCAGACCGCAGGCGATCGAGGAAGGCGCCGGCGCCGGGGGCGGCGAGCTCGCCGTCGAGCAGCGTCCCGTCGAGATCGACGAGGACGCCGCGGATGCCGGCCACCCAGGTCAAGCGCGTCCCTCCGAAGGAGCATCGTACAATCCGGGCATGATCCGATCCGGCCTCCTGGCGCTGCTCCCCGTTCTCGCAACGGCCGCAGACGCTTCCGATCTCGAGGATCCGACGCGATGGCGGAAGTACTCCTTCGGCTCGCTGTGGGTCGTGACGGACGCTTCCGAGTCCACCACACGGGAGCTCGGGCGACAGCTGGCGACCTTCAGGGCGGTCCTCGAGGACACCTCGACGTACCTCCGCTTCGACAAGGTGGCCACGACGCACATCGTGGCCTTCCGGGATGCGAACGACCTCCCTACGCCGACGACGAGGGCCGCTCGCGATCGCGACTGGCGCGGCTTCCACATTGGTTCCAACTACCCGGGGTTCGAGACGTTCATCCTCACCACGACCAGCGCCGCGCAGCCGGTGGAATCCACCCGTCGGTTCAAGTCCTTTCAGCCGCCTTCCGTCGCCGTGATTCACGAATACGTCCACCACGTCCTCGCGGCGTCCTTCCCGTCACTTCCGTTATGGCTCAACGAAGGGCTGGCGACGTTCTACTCGACGTACTGGGCCGAGCGCGGCATCGCCGAGATCGGAAGGCCGGATGCGGACGTGCTCGCGGCGGTGCGCGCGATCGAGCCCGTTCCGATGGCCGACTTCTTCGGGCTGCGCGAACTCGGGTCGGCCGGCATCCGGAGCGAGGCGCTTTACGCGCAGTCCTGGGCCATCGTCCATTACGTGCTTCGCGGCAACCCGCAGCGCGGCGAGCAGTTCGGGAGGTTCCTCTACCTTCTGCGACAGGGGCGCGCCCAGGCCGAGGCGTGGATGGAGGCCTTCGGCGTCCCGCCCGACACGGTTCGTGACGAGGCCTATCGCTACGTTCGCCGGGGATCGTTCGCCGTGCGGCGATACGACCTGTCCGTCCTGCGATGGGCGCCGCTGGGAGCGCCGCAGCCGCTCGTCCCCGGCGAGCTGCTCGGCATGCTCGCCAAGGTCCGTTTGCGTCTCGAAGATCTCGACGGCGCCGAGGCGCGCGCCGTCGTCGCGCTCGCGGCCGACCCCGCACAGTCCAGGGCGCTCCAGGCGCTGGCGGAGATCCGGTCCCGGCGGGGCGCCGCCGATGAGGCCGTCGAGCTCGGCGTGCGCGCGCTGCGCGCGTCCCGCGGGGACCGTCCCCAGGAGCTCGAGGCTTCGGTGTTCCTCGACTCACTCGGGCAAGGGAAACTCGCCCGGCAGGTCCTGGACGAGCCCGTCCCCCCTCAACCCTGAAGCGCGATCCTCGCGTCCACCACGAACGAGCGGTCCGCGCGGTCGGTGACGATCAGCGGGTTCAGGTCCATCTCGGCGATCTCGTCCCCCAGGTCGGCGACGAGCTGGGACAGGCGCAGCAGGGCGTCCTCGAGGAGGCCGATCGCGACCGGCTTCTCGCCGCGCGCCCCCGCGAGGAGCGGATACCCCTTCACCCCTTCGATCATCGAGCGCGCCTGGACGTCGTTGATCGGGTGGATGCGCACCGTGACGTCCTTCATGACCTCGACGAAGATCCCGCCCAGGCCGAACATCAGCAGCGGGCCGAACTGCGGATCGCGGCTCATCCCGAGGATCACCTCGCGCCCGCCCTTGACCATCGGCTGCACCGTGGCCTTCACCTTCGGGTCGAGCTTCCTGAGGCGCGTCGTCAGGTCGCGGAACGCCTGCGCCACCTCGTCGGCGTTGCGCAGGTCCACCTTCACGCCTCCCACGTCGGTCTTGTGCGAGATCGCCTCGGACTCGGCCTTCAGGACGACCGGGTAGCCGAACCCCGTCGCCGCCTCGATCGCCTCGGCGCCGGTGTTGCACGAGCGCTGCGGCACGACCGGGAAGCCGTAGGCCTCGAGGATCGCGCGGACCTCGGCGGGCTTGAGCATCGTCCGCTTGGCGCGGCGCGCGGAGGCGACGACCTTCCGCGCACGCTCGGCTTCGACCTTGAAGCGCACCTCCTTGCCGTGCGGCCGGTCGCGCAGCACGCGGTAGCGGCACATCGCCGCCATCGCCGCCGCGGCCTCCTCCGGGAAGCGGTACACGGGGACGCGGCGACGGCGCAGCTCCGCCGTCCCTTCCTCCGAGCGCATCTTCCCCATGAACACGGAGAGGATCGGCTTCTTTCCGTCCGAGGCCTCGGCGATCGCGCGGGCGACCTCGAAGGCGTCGATCGTGATCGGGGAGACGAAGATCGCGATGACCCCGTCGACGTTCGGGTCCTTGGTCACCGCGTCGAGGACCGCGCGGTACTTGTCCCCGGTCGCCGAGGCGATCATGTCGACCGGGTTGGACGCCGACGCCTCCGGCGGGAGGACCTTCAGCACCTTCTTCCGGGTCGAGGGCGCGAGCTCGGCGAGCTGCAGCCCGGCCCCGATCAAGGCGTCGGTGCAGAGGATCCCCGGGCCGCCGGCGTTGGTGACGATCGCGATGCGGTCCCCGCGCGGGATCGGCTGGTTCGCGAACGCCTCGGCGAGGACGAACAGGTCCACCATCGAATCGACGCGCAGGACCCCGCACTGCTCGAGGAGCGACTCCGTCGCGATGTCGAGCCCCACGATCGAGCCGGTGTGCGAGGACGCCGCGCGGGCCCCCGCCGCCGTGCGCCCCGCCTTCACCGTGATGATCGGTTTCCGGCGGGTGATGCGCCGCGCGAGCTGGGTGAACTTCCGCGGGTTCCCGAAGGACTCCAGGTACATGAGGATCACGTCGACCCCGGCGTTGTGCTCCCAGTACTCGAGGAGGTCGTTGCCGGAGATGTCGGTCTTGTTCCCCATCGAGACGAACTGCGCGACGCCGATCCCGCGTTCGGCCGCGTCCGCGAGGATCGCCTCCCCGAGCGCTCCCGACTGCGAGATGAACCCGACGTTCCCGCGGCGGGGGACCGAGGCGGCGAAGGTCGCGTTGAGGCGTACGTCGGGCTCGGTGTTGATCACCCCCATGCAGTTGGGGCCGACCATCCGCATCCCGTATTTCTTCAGCTTCGCCTTGAGCTTGGCCTCGATCTCGGCGCCGACCCCTCCCACCTCGCGGAATCCCGCGGTGATCGTGACCAGGCCCCGCACCCCCTTCTTCCCGCACGCGTCCACGACCGAGAGGACCTGGTCTCGCGGCACCACGACGATCGCGAGGTCGACGTCCCCGGGGATCGCGTCGATCGACGGGTAACACTTCATCGAGTTCACGACCGGGGAGGTGGCGTTCACGGGAAACACCGGCCCCGTGTATTCGAACTCGACGAGGTTGCGCAGGATCTCCCGCCCGATCGTGTGCCGGCGGCGCGACGCGCCGACGACGGCGACGGAGCGGGGACGGAAGATGGAATCGAGGGGGTGTTGGGCTCGCTTCATCGGCGGGTTAAGGTAGCACCGGCATGGGCGCCTCGGGACTCGTCCGGATCGGCGTGGCCGGCTGGGATTACCCCGACTGGAGCGGGCTCGTGTACCCCCACGGCGCGGGGCGCGGGTTCGACCGGCTCGGCTGGCTCGCCCGCTTCGTCGACACCGTCGAGATCAACGCGACCTTCTACCGCCCCTGCACCGCCAAGGTCGCGGCGACGTGGGTGCGCCGCGTCGCCCACGCGCGCGGTTTCCGGTTCGCCGCCAAGGCCCATCGCTCGTGGACCCACGACGCCGCCGACACCTTCGACGTCGCGCCCACCCTCGAGGGGCTGACCCCGCTTCGGGAGGCGGGGCTCCTCGGCGCGCTCCTCGTGCAGTTCCCGCAGTCGTTCCACCGGAGCGAAGGGGCGCAGGAGCGGATCGGCCGGATCCTCGACCGCGTCGAGGGGTGGCCGGTGGTCCTCGAGTTCCGCCACGCCTCGTGGGACGACGACTTCGCCGCCGCCTGGGTCCGCGACCGCGGCGCGGCGTGGTGCGTCGTCGACCAGCCGCAGATCGGTCGATCGACGGCGGCCCCGACCGCGCGCGTGACCTCCCGCCTGGCCTATTTTCGTCTGCACGGCCGCAACGCCGGGAACTGGTTCCGCGAGGACGCGGGTCGGGACGCCCGGTACGACTACCTGTACTCGGAGGAGGAGCTGGGTCCTTTGGCCGACGCGGCGGCCGCGATGGCGGTGCGCGCCGCCGAGGTCTACGTGATCCAGAACAACCACTTCCGGGGGCAGGCGGTCGTCAACGCGCTGCAGATGAAGCAGCGGTTGCAGGGCGTCCGTCCCGTCGCGCCGGGCTCGCTCGCGGCGGCCTACCCGGAGCTCGCCGCGATCGCGGCGCCGGAGCCCGGAAGGTTGATCTAAAGGACCTCGTTCCGACGCTCGACCGCGACCCCGCGCCGCTTCAGCTCCGAGAGCATGCGCTCGGCGACCGCACCCTCGTGGGCGAGGAGCTCGGGAGGGTGGACTCCGGGGGCGGTCCAGACCTTCTCCGCCAGCAGGCGCGCGACGATCGCGCACGGGAACCCCGTCGTGCGGGCCATCGAGGTCGCCCGGGACACGGGATCGGTGCGGTCGTACAGGTCCCAGGTGTCGCGCACCCCCGTTCCCCGGCGGCGCCCCTCGACGACCACGCGGAGGACGGTGAACTCGTCGTCCCCCGGAGGCAACGTCCACGCGTCGAGCAGGAGGCGCTCGGTCAACGCGCGCGGGCGGACCGACACGCCGCCGAACTCGACCGGCTCGTCGGAGAGGAACCCGGTGTCGCGGATCATCCGCATGCGCTCGGCGTGGCCGGGCCAGCGCAGCGTCTTCTCCTTCAGGTTCGGGGCGGAGACGGTGCGCAGCAGCGTGCGCAGGCCGTCCGTGTTGAACGCCTCGAGCGTCCCCGCCCGCGGGAGATCGACGAGCTCGATCTCCGAGAGCGCCGGGCGGACGACCTCGACGCCGTGTTCGCGGAACCGCGACGGGCGCGTGTACTCCTCGAGGACGTCCGTCAGCGAGAAAACGAGGCGGTACTCGTAGGGCCACACGCGGCGGACCGGAAGGCCGCCGACGAGGATGAGGACCGCATCGACCGCGTCCATCTCGGCGACCGACTTCCCGACGAACAGGTTCGAGAGCCCCGGCGCGACGCCGCAGTCGACGATCACCGGCACCCCCGCCTTGCGGGCTTCGTCGTTCAGCTCGAACGGGTCCTCCGGCGAGAACGAGATGTCCGCGAGGGGGACGCCCGCACGGATGACCTCCCGCAGCACCGAGGTCCCCATGAACCCCGGAACGGCGACCGCCGCGACGTCGGCGCCCTCCACCGCGGCACGCACCCCCGCGGCGGTCGAGAGGTCGCACCGGCGCGTCGCGATGCCTTCGACGCCGTCGAGCGTCCCGAGGGCCGCGTCGCGCGCGTCGCAGGCGAGGACCTCGAGCCCCTCCGCGGCGAGGTCGCGCGCGATCAAACCTCCGACGAGGCCCGCCCCGAGCACCGCCGCGCGGCTCATCGCTTCGCCCTCTCCTCCGATTTCACCGGCGCGCCGTTCTCCGCGAGCAGCGACTTCGCCTCCTTGGCGAATTCGCTCTGCGGGTAGTCGGCGAGCAGGCGGTCGAGCCAGGACTTCCCTTCCGAGACGCTCTCCCCGAGGAGCAGCGCCTTCCCCATGTGGAAGTAGAGCTTCTCGCGGTGCTCGTAGTGGGGGTAGGTCTCCATCAGGCCGCGGAAGCGTTCCCCGGCGGCGCGGTACTTCCGCTTCTGCAGGTAGAACCGCCCCACGAGGAACTCGTGCTCGGCGAGGTTGGTCTCCGCGCGGACCAGCGCTTCCTTCGCGGCGGGGGCGAAGGACGATTCCGGGAACCGGCGCACGACGTCGCGCAGGTCCGCGATGGCGATCGTCGTGTCGCTCTGGTCCCGCGACGGATTCGCCGCCTGGCGCAGCGAGCAGACCCCGGCCTGGAACTGGGCGTACGGCGCGAGCGGGTGATCGCCGTAGAGGGTCACGAAGTCGAGATACTTCGATCGCGCCTCGATCAGCGAAAGGTCGTCGCCGAGGTAGAACGTGGCGTCGGCCAGGAGCAGGCGGACGAGCGGCTCGAGGGTCTGGCGGTCGTCCCCCGTGAACTGGATCTTCTCGAGGATCGTGCGGGCCTTCCGGAGGTTGCGTCTTTCGAACTCGGCGCGCGCCGCCTGGTACAGCGACGACGAGGTGAGGAACTGCGCCTCCCGCTCCTTGCGCTCGCGGCGTTTCGCGGCGCAGCCGGGGAGGAACAGGAGCCCCGCGACGAGCGCGGCGACGACGGCGCGCCGCATCTCAGGCCCCCTCGCCGGCCAGGCGCCGGCGCAGCGTCTCGGGGAGGCGGATCGGACGGCCGTCCCGCCCCACCGACGCGTGAACGGTGAAACCGGTCGAGACGGTTTCGCCCGTCTCCCGGGCCACGTGATACTCGAATCGCACGCGAACCCCTTTCACGGAAACCAGCCGGGTCGTGATCCGGAGCGTCTCATCGTAGCGCGCCGGCGAAACGTAGGCGGCCCCCGCCTCGACGACCGGGAAGAACACGCCTTCGCCGTCCTCGAGCTCCCCGTAGGCGCTCCCGGCCTCGCGCATCAACTCGGTCCGACCGAGCTCGAACCAGACGAAGTGATGGGTGTGGTGCGCGACCCCCATGCGGTCGGTCTCGGGGTACCGCACGCGCGTCGTCGTGACCGAGGTCCGCACGGACGGCTCAGGCATGCCGCCCCTGCTCCGCGAGGACGGCGAGGCGGCGCACGAACGCCTGCGTCGCCGCGCGGGGATCCCCCGTCCCGAAGACGGCGTTCCCGGCGACGATCATGTCGACGCCCGTCGCGGCGACCGCGTCGAGATTCGTGAGATCGACGCCGCCGTCGATCTCGATCCGGGTCGACAGCCCTTCGCGGTCGATCCAGGCGCGAAGGCGTCGCGCCTTCTCGAGGACGGCGGGAATCAGCTTCTGGCCGCCGAACCCGGGGTTCACCGACATCAGCAGCACGAAATCGACCGCCGGCAGGATCTCCTCGATCGCGGCGAGCGGCGTCGCCGGGTTGAGCACGACCCCCGCCTTGACCTTGAGGGCCTGGATCGCGCGCACGGTCCGGTGCAGGTGGCGCGCGGCCTCGACGTGCACCGAGATCATGTCCGCCCCCGCGGCGGCGAAGGCCTCGAGATACCGGTCGGGGTCGGCGATCATCAGGTGGCAGTCGACGGGCAGCTGCGTGACCTTGCGAACCGCCGCGGCCACGAGCGGGCCGATCGTGATGTTGGGGACGAAGTGCCCGTCCATGACGTCGACGTGGACGAGCCCCGCCCCGCCGGCCTCGATCTCCTTGATCTCGGCCCCCAGCCGCGCGAAGTCCGCGCTCAGGATCGAAGGTGCGACGACCGCGCCCATGTTCTCCCCCCTACCGTGCCAGCGTGAGTTCGACGACACCCCTCGCCGACACCGGAGCGCCGGCGGCGGGGAGTTGTCCGACGATGGTCCCCGAATCCCGCCCCGAGCCGTCGACCCGCCGCAACGCGCCGCGCCGCAGTCCGCTCCACCGGAGCCACGTCTCCACGTCGTCGAGACGGCGACCGGAGAGGTCGGGCATCACCCACCGCACCGGCACCGGGCCGTCGGAGACCAGGCGATGCACCCGCGTTCCCGACGATGCGGGACCGCCCGCGGGGGGAACCTGCGCCAGCACCGCGCCGACGGGGGCGGCCCGCCGAAACGCGTGCGACTCCACCCCGGGCTCGAGGCCGAGCTGTCGCAGGCGGATCTCCACCTCCCGTGCCGGCTGGCCGACGAGGTCGGGAACCACGAGCCGCTCGGATCCGAGGCTGCGCACGACCCGCACCCGACGCCCGCGCGCGACCTCGGCTCCCGCCGCGGGGTCCTGCTCGGCGACCGTTCCGGGATCGGCGTCGGGGTCGTTGCGCTCCTCGACGACCTCGAGCTCGAGGCCGGCCTCGCGTGCGAGGCGCTGCGCATCCTCGACGGAGACTCCCGCGAGATCGGGGACGGCGACGACCTCGACGTCGGGACCGAATTGGAGGGCGACCCAGAATCCCGCGACGCCGCACGCCGCCGCCAGCGCGGCGAGCGCCACCGCGCGCGCCGCGAGGCGCAGGGCGCCTCTCCGGGCCGCCGGTTTCGGCTCGCTCATGGCCGCCGCATTATAGGGGCCCTCCGTACGAGACGCGGTCGGCGAGCTCGTTCCGGTCGTCCCCCGCGCGGGGGAAGCTCCGCGAAAGCTCGGCTCCGATCGCCTCGACGGTCTCGATCAGGCCGTCGGCCGCGCGACCGGCGCGCAGTCGATCGGCGAGCGCGTCGCGAAGCGCGTCCCAGAACGCGGCTCCCACCTTCTCGTGGATCCCCTTGTCCCCGACGATCGCGAATCGGCGATCGTCGACCGCGAGAAAGACCAGCACGCCGTTGCGCGCGGCCGTGTGGGTCATGCCGAGCCGCTCGAAGATCGTCGCGGCGGCCGCGAGCGGGTCCCCCTTGCAGCGCCCCTGGACGTGCACGCGGATCTCCCCCGAGGTCCTGCGCTCGGCGGCGCGGATCGCCGCCACCACGCGCCGCTCGTCGTCCGGGGAAAGCAGTCTCCGCTCGGGCCGGTCGAACATCACCATGACCCCGACGCCCCTCCTCCCCCCGACATCCCGCCGCCGCCCGAGAACCCGCCGAAACCCCCGCCCCCGCCGCCGGAAAACCCGCCGAAGCCCCCGCCCTGGAACGGTCCGCCCCAGTAGATCCGGCGCCGGCCCCGACCGGAGTAGCCGGCGCTCGCCCGCACGAGGATCGTGATCACCAGGGCGACCAGGAAGAACACTCCGAGCAGGGTGAGCAGCGGCGCGCGTGCCGGTCGATTGCGGGACGCGCCCCCCGTGTACGCCCCGCGGGTGGCCGCGACGAGCGCCTCCGCCGTCGCCGCGATCGCGCCCTCGGGGTCGTTGGCCCTCAGGCGGGGGAGCAGCTCGCGCTGCGCGATCCTGGCGCACGTCGCGTCGGTGAGCCGGTCCTCGAGGCCGTAACCGACCTCGATCCGCCACTTCCGGTCGCGCAGGTACAGCGCGACCAGGACTCCGTTGTCCTTCCCGGCCTGACCGAGCTTCCAGCGTTCGAAGATCCGGTTGGTGAGGTCGTCGACGTCCTCGCCGTCGAGGGTCTGGAAGAACGCGAAGGCGATCTGGGTCGACGAGGAGGCCTCGAAGTCGGTGAGCTTGCGCTCCACGCGCGCCCGGGCGGCGGGAGCGAGCATCCCCACGTAGTCGCTCACCCGCCCCTGCGGGCGCTCCGGGATGTCGAAGGCGATCGCGGCGGTCGCCGCGGTCGCCACGAGCGCGGCGGCGAACGCGGCACGCAACTAGAACTTCACCTGGGGAGCCTTCTCGGCCCCCGAGTCGGACTCGAAGAACGCCTTCGCGCCGAAGCCGAAGAGGCCGGCGACGAGCGAGCCGGGAAAGACCCGGATCGCCGCGTTGTAGGTGCCGACGGCCTCGTTGAATCGGCGCCGCTCGACGTTGATGCGGTTCTCGGTTCCCTCGATCTGCTCCTGGAGGGTGCCGAAGTTCGCCGTCGCCTTGAGCTCGGGGTACGCCTCGACGGTGGCGATGAGGCGCGACAACGCGCTGCCGAGCGCTCCCTGGACCTGCTGGAACTCGCGGAACTTCGCCGGGTCGTTGACGATCTCCGGGCTCAGGACGATCTGGGTCGCGCGGGCGCGCGCGGCGACGACCGCGTCGAGGGTCGAGCGCTCGAAGTTGGCGGCGCCCTTGACCGTCTCGACGAGGTTCGGGATGAGATCGAGGCGACGCTGGTAGGCGCTCTCCACCTGCGACCAGGACTGCGCCACCGCGACGTCCTGGCGGACGATCCGGTTGTACGCCGCGATCCCCCAGCCGAGGACGGCGATGACGACGACGGCGAAGACGAGCCCGAACACCCCGCAACCCAGGACGCGTTTCATGGTGCGACCCTCCGATCGGCGATCGATTCTATTCGTGCGGCGAAGAACCCGTCCATGCCGTCGAGGTCGGGGGAGGTGTGCAGGTACCCTTCCTCCCCGACGAGCGCGCGCGCGGGCTCCGGGAGGAACGGCCGCGCGTCCGCCCGCCGGAACGCCGGGTGCGACGCGAGGAACGTCTCCACGACCGATGCGCCCTCCTCCGGCTCCATCGAGCAGACGGCATAAACGATCGCGCCGCCGGGGCGGACCAGTCCCGCCGCGGCCGCGAGCAGACGCTGCTGGCGCTCCGCGATCGCCGGCAGGTCCTCGAGGCGAAGGCGCCAACGGATCTCCGGGTGGCGGCGCATCGTTCCGGTTCCGCTGCACGGCGCGTCGACGAGCACGACGTCGAATCCCGCACGCAGCGGGGGCGCGGTCATGTCCGCGGCGACGGCCGCGACGTTTCCGAGGCGGCAGCGCGCGACGTTGCGCGCAAGGCGCCGCAGCCGTCCGGCGTGCCGGTCGGCGGCGACGACGAACCCGGTTTCCCCGACCGCGTCGGCGAGGGCGAGCGTTTTTCCTCCGGGGGCGGCGCACGCGTCGAGCACTCGGGCTCCGGCCCCGACTCCGGCGAGCGCGGGCACGAGTTGCGAGCCCTCGTCCTGCATCCAGAAGGTCCCGGCGGCGAAACCGGGGGTCGCCGTGGGGCGCCCCGACACGACGTGGAGGGCCCCCGGCGCGAACGTCCCCGGACGGGACTCGATCCCGTCCAGACGCGGATCGATCCCGTGGCGCACGCGCAGCACCGTCGCGGCCGGGAGGTTGTCCGCCTCCACGATCGCGCGCGCGCGGTCCCAGCCCACGCGCTGCACCAGGCGTCGCGTCCACCACGCGGGATGCGAGGCGTACAGCGCGAGGGCGTCGGCGTCCCCGCGCGCCGGCTCGGGGGGGAGCAGGGCCGCCCCACGCCGCGCGATCTGGCGGAGGACGCCGTTGGCGAATCCCGCCGCCGCCTTGCGCCCCGCCGCGCGGACGAGATCGACCGACGTCGTGACGGCGGCGAAGTCCGGGACGCGATCGAGGTGGAGCAGCGCGTACGCACCCAGGCGCAGCGCGATCAGGACCTCGAGGTCGACCTCCCCGAGGGGGCGCGAGGAGACCCGCGCGATCGCGTGATCGAGTGCGGCCCGGCGGCGCAGCACTCCGAGGACCAGCTCGTGCAGGAGAGCCGCGTCGCGCGGGTCGGCGAAGCGGCCCTCGCGTTCCTCGAGCAGGATTCCGGCGAATGCGCGGGCCGCCTCGACCCGCCGCAGGACGTCGAACGCCTCAAGCCGGGGGTTCAAGCCTCGCTCCGAGCGCGAGCCGGCGGCCACGAAGGGCCGCGGCCGCCGTCATCCCCCGCGAGCCGTCGGGCTGCACCTCCCGGAGCTCCAGGCGCGTGCCGCCGGCACAGGCGACGATCACGCCGTCGTCGCTCGCCTCGACGAGGGTCCCGGGGGGCCGGTCGCTCCGTCCCGGAATCGGAAGGGCGTCGATCAGCCGGATCCGACGCCCGGAGACCGATGCCCAGACCCCGGGCCAGGGGTCGAACGCCCGGATCCGCGCGTCGATCTCCGCCGCGGTCCACGCGGGGTCGAACCCGCCGTCCGCGCGCGTGAGGATCGGCGCGTAGGTCGCCCGCGACGCGTCCTGCGGCAGCGGCGGGAGGGACGCCGACGCGAGGCCGGCGAGCGTCGTCGCGAGGAGATCGGCGCCCGCCCGCGCGAGTCGGGCGAGAAGCGCCGGGGCCCGCTCGCGCGGCTCGATGGCGACGGGGGCCTGGAGGTAGAGATCCCCCGCGTCGAGCTCCGTCGCGATCCGCATCGTCGTCACGCCGGTCGTCGACTCCCGGCGGGCGATCGCCCACTGCACCGGCGCCGCTCCCCGGTACGCCGGGAGGAGCGAGAAGTGCACGTTGACCGCGCCGAGCGGCGCGGCGGCGAGGACCGGGTCCGGAAGGATGCGGCCGTACGCGACCACGACGAGGACGTCGGGGCGGGGCGCGGCGATCGACTCGAGGAACGCCGCGTCCCGGACGCGGGGCGGTTGCGCGACCGGAAGCCCGTGCTCGAGGGCGAATCGCTTCACGGGCGGGGGTTGCGGCGACGACGAGCGCCCGGCGGGGCGGTCGGGCTGGGTCACGACGAGCGGCACGTCGTGGCCGAGGTCGAGCAGACGCGCGAGGGTCGGAACCGCCACCTCGGGGGTCCCGAGGAAGACGACCCTCAACGCGCGCTGACCGCGGCGATCCACTCGCCGTTCTTGATCCGTTTCCTGATCTGCCGCTTGACGAGCTCCCGCTTGAGCGGGGAGACGTTCTGGAGGAACGTCCGCCCCTCGAGGTGCTCGATCTCGTGCTGCATCGCGCGGGCGAGCAGGCCGTCGGCGTCCACCCGGAAGGTCCGCCCCTCGAGGTCGCGCGCCTCCACGACGGCGCGGTACGGGCGCTCCACGTCGAGCGCGATGTCGGGGAAGGACAGGCACCCCTCCTCCGCGACGTCGATCCCGGCCGTTTCGACCAGCTGCGGGTTGACGAAGACCTTCAGCTCGCCGGGTTTCTCCCCCACGCTGAGGTCGACGATGCACACCCGCAGCCCGGAGCCGACCTGGTTCGCGGCGAGGCCGATTCCGGGGGCGGCGTACATCGTCTCGACCATGTCGCGGACGAGCGTGCGCACCTCGTCGTCGATCTTCCCCACCTCGCGGGTGGGGGTGAGCAGGACGGGATCGGGGTAGAGGATGATGGGGCGCAGGGCCATCCGAAGGGCTCTCCAGGGTCTCGCGAGGGACGGTAGCACAGCGGCTCCATGTCCTGAGGCAGGGACGGTCGTCCTCGCCGGGGATCGCGCGCCGAGGGAAAAAGCCCGTCCCCCGGCTCCCGATTCATGGCACGTCGGGTGCAAAGGACGGGAGTGGAGGTCCGCCATGAACACGGTGCGCACCCTCGGTTGGACGGTCGCCACCCTCGCTTCCGCGCTGCTCCTCGCGCCGGCACCTCCAGTCCGCGCGCAGGCCGAGAATCCCGAGTCCTACGGCGACGGGTATCAGTCGGGGGACTACGGCCGCATCCGGTTCTCCGACGGCGGCGCCCTGATCGTTCGCGCCTCCTCGGAGGACGAGCCCCAGGAGCGCGCCGGCGCCAACGCCCCCGTCTTTCCCGGCGACGCCGTGCGCACCGCCGCGAACGAGCGGCTCGAGATCGAGCTCGCCGCCGGCTCGCTCGTCCGGATCGACCGCGAGACCCGCGTCACCTTCCAGTCGCTCCCCAGCCCGTACGCGAAGTTCCGCGACAACACCGTGCTCAACCTCGACCAGGGGGTGCTCCAGATCGCCGCGAGGATCGGCCAGGAGGACGAGTTCCGCATCGAGACGCCGTCGGCGTCGGTCTACCTGCTCGGCGACGGGGATTTCCGCATCGAAGCCGACGCGGACCACACCCGGGTCTATTCGCGACGCGGCGTCGCCGAGGTCGTCGGCGAGGGAGGGTCGGTCCTCGTCCGCGGGGGCCAGCGCACCAACGCCTACCGCGGGATCATCCCGGAAGACGCCCGTGCCTTCAGCAGCTACGCCTCGGACGGCTTCGACCGCTGGGTCGCCTCGCGTGAGGAGTCGTTCCGCGGAGACGAGCGCGTCGCCGACGACGGGACCGCCGAAGCGCTTCCCGACGAGGTGCGCCCGTACTACCGCGAGCTCTCGACCTACGGCGATTGGGTCGAGGTGCCCTCCTACGGCCGGGTCTGGTACCCGCACGACGTGCCCGTCGGCTGGCGCCCCTACTGGGACGGTTACTGGGACTACGGGCCCCACGGGTACTTCTGGGTCTCGAACGAGCCCTGGGGCTGGGCGCCGTACCGCTACGGTCGCTGGAACTGGGTCGGCGGCTACGGCTGGTGCTGGATCCCCGGACGCGTCTTCGCGGGCGCATGGGTCTCGTGGTCGTGGGGAACGGCCTACTTCGGCTGGGCCCCTCTGGACTACTGGGGTTACCCCGCCTACATCGGCGGACCGTATCATCACGGGCACTACGATCCCGGTTGCTGGACGTTCGTCGACCACCACCACATGGGCCATCACGACGTGCGCCGGTACGCGGTGCCGGTCGACCGGGTCCCCCGCGGGGAGCTCGACGGCAATCGCGTCGTCGCGCGCGCCCCGAAGGTCGCACCGCGCCAACTGGCCGAGAGTCGCGACTGGAGAGAGCGCGCCGCGCGGCAGGCCGCCAACGAGCCTACGGTCCGCACCCGGCCGACCGACCGCGACCGCACCGCCGGCCGCCGCCTGAGCGACGTCGAGGATCGGATGACCCGCAGGGGCGGGCGCGATCTCCCGCGCGCGGCCGATGCGCCGCGCGCCGAGCGCGGGCGATCCTCCGAGCGGGGCGAGGTCCCCGGCCGGACGGTCGAGTCGCCGCGTTTCCCCCGCCGCGTCGGCGAGGATCCCCGCGCGCGCGCCGAATCGCGCCGTTCGACCCCGAAGCCGCGAGAGGACGCCGCGACCGCGCCGGCGCCCCGGGCGCCGCGCGACGGCGGACGCGTCGACAACGAGCGCCGCTCCCTCTACGACCACGTGTCTCGCCCGCGCGACGTACAGAAGGGGGACGCCGGCCGCGTCGTGCCGACCCCCGCGCCGCGCGTGGAGCGCCGTGAGCAGGCGCGCGGGACGCCGCGCGAGCCGCAGCGCGCCGCCCCGCAGCGGTCCCAGCCGCAACGCTCCGAGCCGCAGCGCGCGGCTCCGCAGCGGTCGCAGCCGCAACGCTCCGAGCCGCAGCGCGCCGCCCCGCAGCGGTCGCAGCCGCAACGCTCCGAGCCCCAGCGCGCCGCCCCGCAGCGGTCGCAGCCGCGCCCGCAGCAGGCGCAGCCGCAGCGTCGCCCCGACTCGCCGCGGCCGGCGCCGGCCCCCAGGAGGGAGCCCGCCAAGCCGAAGCAGAACGACGGCGGCAAGGGGAAACACGAGCGCGGCGGTCGCTGATCAGGACGTTCGTCCGGAACCGGCCTTCCCCCCTCACCGGTTACGGGCGCGGGCCGGCGGCATTGTGCCGCCGGCTCGTTTCTTTCTTATCGGGACTTCAGCGCCTCGAGCAGCTTGTCGTGGATCCCGCCGAACCCGCCGTTCGAGAGGACCGCGACGACGTCGCCGGCGCGGGCATGGGCGACGAGGTGGGCGACGATCGCGTCGACGCCGGGGAGGAAACGCGACGGCCGTCCGCGCCCCGCGAGGTCGCGCACGAGCCGCTCCGGATCGAGGCGGACCTCCTGCGGGAGCTGCTCGGCGCCGAAGACCTCGGCGAGCACGACCTCGTCGGCGTCGTCGAAGCAGGTCGCCAGGCGGTCCTGGAACACGTTCCGGCGAAGCGACCACGACCGCGGCTCGAGGACGGCCCAAACCCGCCGCCCGGGATACCGCTGGCGCACCGCCCGCAGCGTCTCCGCGATCGCGGTCGGATGGTGGGCGAAGTCGTCGAGGACGAGCACCCCCGCCGCCTCCCCCTTCACGTCCATCCGACGCCGGACGCCCTCGAATGTCGCGAGACCGGCCGCGACCTGCGCCGGGGACAGCCCCTGCTCGACCGCGGCGGCGGTCACCGCGAGCGCGTTGCGCACGTTGTATTCCCCCGACACGCGCATCGCGACGTCGGCGAAGTGCCGTTCCCCGCGCTCGATCGTGAAGGCGACGCCGTCGGCGCGATGGTCGAGCCGCACCGCGCGCCACTCCCCCTGCTCGAGTCCGTACCCCTGGACGCGGGCGAGGGCATGCGCGGTGACCTCGCGCGAGGTGGGATCGTCCTCGTGGCGCACGACGAGGCCGCGGCGAGGGACGATGTTCGTCAGCCAGCGGAAGACCTTCCGGACCTGCTCCTCGTCGGCGTAGATGTCCGCGTGGTCGAACTCGACCGTCCCGATCAGGCACGTGTCGGGGCGGTAGTGCATGAACTTCGGCCCCTTGTCGAAGAACGCGGTGTCGTATTCGTCCCCCTCGAGGACGAACGGGGAACCGGTTCCGAGCCGGTACGAGTTCGCGAAGTTCCTCGGGAGCCCTCCGATGAGGAACCCGGGGGCGAGCCCCGCGTGGTCGAGGACCCAGGCGAGCATCGAGGTCGTGGTCGTCTTCCCGTGCGTGCCGGCGACGACGATCGAGTGCCGTCCGGGAAGGAACCGCTCCTCGATCGCCCGCGGCATCGAGGTGTGCGGGAGGCGGCGGTCGAGCACCTCCTCCGCCTCGGGATTCCCGCGGCGGACGGCGTTCCCGACCACGATCAGGTCGGGAGCCGGCTCGAGGTGCTTCGCGTCGTACCCCTCGTACACGACGACGCCCATCTCCGCGAGGATCGTCGAGGTGGGCGGATACAACTTGAGGTCCGAGCCGGTGACGCGGGCCCCCGCCTCGTGGAAGAGCCCGGCGAGCGCGGCCATGCCGGTGCCGCCGATCCCGATCAGGTGAACGTGTTCGCGGGCCAACGCCGCTACCTCCCGAGAAGCCGCTTGAGCAGCCCCTGTTTCTTCTCCCGGAGCTGGTCGCGCAGACCTTCCTCGAGGAGCTTGTCGACGTCGATCTCGACGCGCGGCGACTCGATCGTGCCGCGCAGCTTCATGGGGATCGTCAGCCGGCCGTCCTCGCCGACTCGGATCTTCAGCTGCGGCGTCCGCGCGACGAGCATCGCCGACGACTCGGGCGAGAAGGCGGTGCGCACGTCCAGGCGCAACGGCCCCGCGAGGTCGATCGCCCCCTGCCCGTCGAGGTCGAGGTCGGCGGAGCGGACGCGAAGGTCGTCCGTCCGCGCCAGCCCTTCCTTCAGCGCGAACGACGCGGCCATGGTCTCGAAGGGCGTTTCGTCCTTACCGATCCCCCGCCCCCCGGCCTTCTCGAGCGTCGACGCCACCTGGCGCAGGAGCCCGACGCTTTTCAGGGCCCCGTCGCGGATCTCGACCGACGCCTGCCCCTCGAGCGCCTTCGCGATCGAAGGGGCGTCGGCGCGCCCCTCGACCGCGAGGGTCGCGGAGCCCGTCCCCTCCAGGGCCCCGCCCGCCGCCATGAGGATTTCCTTCGAGAGCGACTCCACGTCCACGCCGCCGACGATCGACTCGATGCGGAACGGCACACCCGGCTCCTGGACGCGCACGAGCCCGGTCATCGTCCCGGTGCCGCCGTGGAGCCGGAAGCCCCCTTCCTCGATGCGGACCCCGGCGCGCTCCACGCGCCCCTTCGCCCGGATCCCGGTGACGGTGAGCCCGGCGACGCGCGCGGAGCCTTCCATCTCGGCGCGCAACGCTCCGGAGCGGACCCCTTCGACCGACGCTTTGGCCTCGAAGACGTGCGGACCGACCCGCGCGGTGAAGCTCTCGACCGTGACGCGGTCTCCTTCGGCCCGGGCGTCGAAATCGATCTCCCCGCGGGGCGCGTCGCGCATCGGCACGACGACCGCCTCGAACCGGCCGCGCAGGCGCGACCCCCCGCCGTCCTCCCGTCCGATCCGGCAGCGCAGGGACGCCTCGCGGAGGACCGTCGCGCCGCCGCGTCGCACGTCCGCCCCCTGGATCGCGAGCCAGCGCGGCTGCGCCTCGCCCCGGAGCAGCGGCCAGACCGCGAGTCCCACGCGCACCTGCTCGGCGTCGAGGGAGGGGGTCCCCGCGATCGAGAGGCTCCCGGCGCGGACGGAGATCCCCGTCCACAGGCTCAGGCGCAGCGTCCCGAGTCGCACTTCCCGGCCGAGCACGCGTCCGAGCCGCTCTTCGACGCGGCCGCGGAACGCGTCGGCGTCGACGACGCGGGGGACGATCAGGGCCGCGCCGACCCACAGCGCCGCGGCGGCAACCGCCGCCCCGAGGGCGATCTTGGCGGAACGTCGCATGGGATCGTCTACTCCACGACGAAACGGAGATCGGAACGGGAGAGATGGTACTCGGCGTGGCGACGTCCCGGGGATCGGCGGAACAGCGCCCGCCATCGCTCGCGACGCAGCAGGGCGCGGATCCCCGGCGCCGCGGCGGTCGCGGCGAGGTCTCCCGCGGTGATGCAGTAGTCGGCCTGATCGAAATCCGCCCAATGGACGTGCTGGACGGACGGCTCGAGGAGCACGTCCGCGAAGCGGCGCTGGAACCCGGTCAGGGCGATGTCCTTCATCGCGTTGGCGCGGATCATGACGTCGACGCCGCGCCCGAGCTCGTGGGACGCCTCGAGGTCGGCCGAGATGTCCACGCCGATCGTCACGTCCGCGCCGAGCCGGTAGGCGGGGAGCACGGGGACCTTGTCGATCCAGCCGCCGTCGACGAGGAGGCGCTTTCCCATGCGGCGGGCCGGGAACAGGCCGGGGATCGCCGAGCTCGCCGCCGCCGCGTCGCGCAGACTCCCGCGCGAGAAGACGACCTCCTCCGCGTTCTCGAGATCGAGGGCCACGCAGCCGAAGACGGTCGGCAGCGACTCGATCGCGCGGTCGGGGAGGATCGCCTGCACGCTCGCCTGGAACTCCTCCGCCGAGACGAACGACGGCCGCATCGTGGAGACGCCGTAGACGATCCCCTGCCGCACCAGGCGCGAGACCGAGTACATGAGCCCGCCGCGGTGGTGGCGGGACTCCTTCAGGAACGACAGCCGGGTCCGCCGGAACTGATCGCTCCCGAGGACCTGCCGGAGGGCCGCCTCGACGCCGGCGATGTTCCCGCTGGCGGCGTACGCCCCGCCGACGATCGCTCCCATGCTGGTCCCGGTGACGACGTCGATCGGGATCCGCTCCCGCAGGAGTGCGCGGACGACGCCGATGTGGGCGAGGCCCCGCGCGGCGCCGCCGCCCAGGGCGAGTCCGACCTTGAGTCGACGGGGAAAAGGCACGGCCGGAAGATAATGTCGTTCGGGTGGCCGAATCCACCGGAAGGAGGAGCGATGCGACGCCTCACCGCCATGCTCTCGGGGATCGGGGTCGCCGCCGCCTGCGGTTTCGCCAGCTGCGCCGCCGACGGCCGGGAGGGGGGGCGCGGCGACCGCGAGCGGATGGTCGACACCCAGATCGTCGCGCGCGGGGTCAAGGACCGCTGCGTGCTCCAGGCGATGCGCACCGTCCCGCGGGAGCGGTTCGTCCCGGAATCCCAGCGCGCGTTCGCCTTCGCGGACGGGCCGCTCGCGATCGGCGAGGGGCAGACGATCTCCCAGCCTTACATCGTGGCCCTGATGACCGAACTGGCGCGGCCCGCACCCGGCCAGAAGGTCCTCGAGGTCGGCACGGGTTCGGGGTACCAGGCCGCGGTGCTCGCCGCGTGTTTCCAGGAGGTCTTCACGATCGAGATCCTGCCCGACCTCGGCCGGCGTGCCGAGGCGCTCCTCCGGGACCTCGGCGTCTCGAACGTGCGCGTCCGGATCGGCGACGGCTACGACGGCTGGCCCGAGGCGGCCCCCTTCCACGCGATCGTGGTGACCGCGGCGCCGGACACGATCCCGAAGCCGCTCCTCGAGCAGCTGAAGGTGGGCGGGCGGCTGGTGATCCCCGTCGGCGTCGCCGATCAGGAGCTCGTCGTGGTCACGCGCACCGCGGAGGGGTTCCGGCGGGAGTCCGTGATCCCCGTCCGGTTCGTGCCGATGACCGGGAAGGCGGAGCGCGACTAGGAGACGACGAGGCCCCAGAGGTTGTTCAGCGCGTGGGCGACGATCGGCGCGAAGAGCCCTCCCGTCCGTTCGCGGAGCACGAACAGGATCGTCGCCAGGACGAAGTAGGCCGGGAGGAGCTCGACGATCCCGTGGACCGCGCTGAACAGGACCGAGGTCATCAGGTAGGCCCAGCGCACGTCCAGCCGCGAGCGCACCGCCTCGAGGAATCTGCCCCGAAACCACGACTCCTCGACGAACGGGACGAGGCAGGCGCCCCAGAGCAGCAGGACCGCCGGGGACGGCACGACGCCCCGCAGGTACGCCGCCGTGTCCGGGAGCTTGACGCCCGCCGCCTCCAGCAGCCACGACCACGCGCCGCCGGCGAGGATCATCGCGACCGCGCCGCCCACCCCCCACCCCAGGTTCCGGCCGGAAGGCCGGAGGCGTGAGGCGAGGCGGCCCCGCTCGGTCGCGACGAGCCAGCCGAGGCCGAGCACGTGCGGCCCGAGGACGAACCACGCCCCGACCTCCGGAGCGGCCGCCGCGGCGAGGAGCGTCTCGCGGTTGGGGAACACCACGGCGGCGAGCACGATCCCCCCGAACAGCAGGGATTCGAGTCCCAGCCACAACCCCAGCGAGACCCAACCCCGACCCCAGCGCGGCCCGTCGTCCATGCGTTCCCCTCCGTGGTGTCCCTATAATGCGCGCTTCTCTCGAAAGGAAGGGCCATGGCCAAGCTGATCACCCCCCGCGCCGAGGACTACTCGCGCTGGTACACCGACGTCGTCACGCAGGCGAAGATGGCCGACTACTCGCCGGTCAAGGGGTGCATGGTCATCCGGCCGCACGGCTACGCGCTCTGGGAGAACATGCAGCAGGCGCTCGACCGGATGTTCAAGGACACCGGCCACGAAAACTGCTACTTCCCGCTATTCATCCCGAAGTCGTTCCTCGCCAAGGAAGCGCAGCACGTCGAGGGGTTCGCCAAGGAGTGCGCGATCGTCACGCACTCCCGGCTGATGGCGACGGAGATCGACGGCAAACCGGCGCTCGTCCCCGATCCGGCGAGCAGGCTCGAGGAGGAGCTGATCATCCGCCCCACCTCCGAGACGATCATCTACTCGATGTTCGCGAAGTGGGTGCAGTCGTACCGCGACCTCCCGATCAAGATCAACCAGTGGGCGAACATCGTCCGCTGGGAGATGCGCACCCGGCTGTTCCTGCGCACGACCGAGTTCCTCTGGCAGGAGGGGCACACGGCGCACACCTCCTTCGAGGAGGCGCAGGAGGAGGTCCTGCGCATGCTCGACGTCTACGCGACCTTCGCCGAGGAGTGGATGGCGGTCCCGGTGCTCAAGGGCGCCAAGACCGAGAAGGAGAAGTTCGCCGGGGCGCACAGGACCTACTGCATCGAGGCGCTGATGCAGGACAACAAGGCGCTGCAGGCGGGGACCTCCCACCATCTCGGCCAGAACTTCGCGAAGGCGTTCGACCTCAAGTACCAGGACGAGTCGGGGACCTGGCAACACGCCTGGAACACGTCGTGGGGGGTTTCCACCCGCCTGATCGGCGCGATCATCATGGCCCACGGCGACGACAACGGCCTCGTGCTGCCCCCCAAGCTCGCCCCGGTCCAGGTCGCGATCGTCCCGATCTGGAAGGGAAACGATCCCGTCGACCGGATCCTCGGCGTCGCGCGCGAGGTGGAGGGTCGGCTGAAGAAGGCGGGGATCAAGGTCAAGGTCGACGCCCGCGACAACCTCTCCCCCGGGTTCAAGTTCAACGAGTGGGAGATGCTCGGCGTTCCCGTGCGCATCGAGATCGGCCCGAAGGACGTCGAGAAGGGCTCGGTCGTCTGCGTCAAGCGCCCGAACCGCGCCAAGAGCTTCGTCCCGATGGGAGAGCTCGAGCCCGCGGTCGCGCGCCTGCTCGACGAGATCCAGAAGGAGATGTTCGAGGCGGCGAAGGCGCGGCGCGACGCGGCGACCTTCGTGATCGACTCCTACGACGCCTTCAAGGAGCGCAACGACTCGACCGGAGGGTTCCTCCTCGCCCACCACTGCGGCGAGACCGCCTGCGAGACGGCGATCCACGAGGAGACGAAGGCGACGATCCGCTGCATCGCGTTCGACGTGCCGGAGGAGAAGGGGGTCTGCGTGCGCTGCGGGAACCCTTCGGAGCGACGGGTCCACTTCGCGAAGGCGTATTGACCGGGGTCAGAGCCCCTTGATCAGGCGGAAGGTCATGTCCGCCTGGAAGTCGCAGGGGACCGGGACGCCGTCGCGCAGCGCGGGGAAGAACCGCCACTTGATCACCGCCTCCATCGCGGCGCTGCCGAAGCCGGCGTAGTGCGCCTGCCCCCAGTCCCCGACCCGATCCCAGTCCCAGTAGATCACCGTGCCCTTCGGCCCGACGGTGGCGAGCACGAGGATGTCCTTCTCGAGCCCGGCGAGCCGGCCCGCCTCCGGGTAAGCCGGAGCCGCGCTCTCGAGGAGGACCGGCGGCGTCACGTCTTCCTCGCAGCGCGCCAGGACGTCCACCCCGGGCATCGGTCGCGGGACCGGGAGCGCCGCCCTGACCGTCGACCACAGTTCGGGCGAGGGGCCGAGCTTGAGGAAGCTCTTGAACGCGCCGACGGCGTCCCGTCCCCGGTCTTGCGACGCGAGGGCGACGATCCGCCAACCGTGCAGCGCGGGGTTCTTCTTGTCCTCGCGGATCGCCTCTCGAAGCAGGTCATCCGCCTGCGCCGGCTGTCCCGCGGCGATCAACGCGCGGGCGCGGTCGCAGGGCTCGCACGCCGCCGCGCAGGTCGTCACGAGGAGTCCGACGATCCACGTAGTTCCGCGCACCCTCGTCCTCCGATCGTCTCCCCCGCGAGCCGGTGCCCGGCCTCGTTCCAGTGGCCGGCCCCGGGCGAGGTGTTCGGGAAGCCGTGCAGGAAAGTCCCCCTCCGCGTCGCGTTCTCCTGGAAGATACCGCCGAGCGGAACGACCGGGAACCCCTCGCGCTCCCCGAGCCTCGCGACCCGGCGATCCGCCTCGAGGAGATCGGGAACGCCGATCCGCCTCGCCGTCGCTTCGCGTTTCGCCGGATCGGGATCGACCTGCGCCCCGACCGTCGCGGTCGCGACCCAGAACGCAGCTCCGCGATCGCGGGACTCACGGTGCATCGCGGCGAGCATCGCCTCGGTGACCGCCCACGCCTCGTCCCACGGCGCCGGTGGGTTCGGAAGGAACGGCGCGTCGTCGAGCCCCGCCTCCCCCCCCTGCGACGAGGCGATCGCCCCGGCGCGGCGCGCGTTCTTCGCCTCGTTGAGCAGCTGCAGGACGCGCGAGTGGTCGATGAGCGCGTAGCCGAGACGCCACAGGGCGGACTTGCGCTTCAGGAACGCAGGCTCCCTGCGGAAGGCGTCGTCGAGGACGAGATCCCCGTCGCGCTGGACGAAGTAGGGCTTGAGCGGGTCGCGCTCGAGGGCGCGCAGGTTGTTGCGCAGGTCGTTGTAGGGAAGGAACAGCACGAGGACCGCGTCCGGCGACCATTCCCACACCCGCGTGCGCAGCGTCTGCAGCTCCTGCGCGGTCCCGTACCCGCTGGCGCCGAAGTTGAGGACCTCGACCTTCCTCCCGAGGCATCGCTCGAGCTCGCGCCCGGCGACCGCCCAGAAGGTCGCGTCGAGATCGACCTCGCGGGCCTCCGCGTAGGAGTCGCCGAGCACGGCGAGGCGGAAGACCCCTTCGGGCTTCACGCGCGCGACCGGGCGGTCGCGGCGGCCGTCGGCGTGGATCTCGACCCACGCGTCGCCCTCCCTGGTGTACCGCCCCGACGCTCCCGGCCGCAGCGCCGCGCCCCGGTCGTCGTCGACCCGCTCGAAGCTCGGGTAGGCGATCCCGGCGACCCGGAGGCCGATCTCCCCCAGCAGGAGCGCGACGACGAGCGATCCCGCGACGAGCAGGGCGGCCGCGAGCGCGCGCTTCACGGGAGGAACCGCGACGGCTGCGCGCACACGCGGGAGGCGATCGCTTCGGCGACCGCGCGATGCCCGTCCGCGTTCCAGTGCCCCGTCCCGAGGCGGGTGTTCGGAAAGCCGTGGAAGAACGTGCCGGTGCGGGCCGCCTCGTCGGCGAGGATCGGGGCGAGGGCGACGTACGGCAGATCCAGGCGCGCGGCGAGCGCCTCCAGGCGGCGCTCGGGGGCAAGCGGCTCGCCCCCGGCGACGACGCGTTTCCCGGGATCGGGGTCGACCTGCACCCCGGCGGTCGCCGAGACGAGCCAGAACCGCGCACCCTGCCCCGCGCTCTCCCTTGCCGCGGCCTCGATCAGCGCCTCGGTCACCGACCACGCGTTCGCCCACGCCGCAGGGGGGTCCGCGAGGAACACCTCCGGGGACAACCCCGCCTCGAAGGCGCCGCCCGCGGGAGCGGGAGGGGCCTTCAGGGCGAGCAGGAGCTGCACGACGCGCGAGTGCTCCACGAGGGCGTGTTTGAGGCGCTCCCTCGCGCTACCGATCTCGCGGATCCGGAGGGTCTCCCGGAAGGCGACGTCCTCCTCGAGGGCGCCGTCGCGGAGGACGAAATACGGACGCCCCGGATCCCCCTCGAGCTCGCGCACGTTGTTGCGGAGGTCGTTGGTCGGGACGACGAGCAGAAGGACGACGTCCGGAGCGTACGCCCGGACCTTCGTGCGCAATGCCACGAGCTCCTGCGCGGTTCCCCAGCCGCTCACCCCGAAGTTGAGGACCTCGACCTTCCGGCTTCCCGCGGCGCCGCACGCTTCCAGCGCGGGGCCGAGCTTCCGGAAGAAGGTCTCCTCGATCTCGACCTGCGCGGCTTCCGCGAACGAATCCCCGAGCACGGCGACGCGAACGACCCCCGGAGGCTTCGCGATCGCGTGATCGACGTCGCGCATTCCGGCGGCGTTGACGCGAAGGCGCGCGTGCCCCTCACGGGACTGCAGGCCGTCTGCGCCGGGGCGAAGGGAGGTGCCGGTGTCGCGGTCGTGGCGATAGGGTATCGGAGCGGACAGGCGCGCGAGGCGCAGGACTCCCTCGGCGAGGACGGCCCCGGCGATCGTCCCCGCCGCGACGAGCGCGGCGGCGGCGAGCGCCCGCTTTCCCGCGCCCGCCGCCATCGATCAGCGCATGTCCGCGAGTTTCCGGATCAGGTCGACGACCCGGCAGCTGTATCCCCACTCGTTGTCGTACCAGGTGATGGTCTTGACCAGGGTGCCGCCGAGGACCCGCGTCGACGGGGCGTCGAAGATCGCCGAGTGCTCGTTCTGGATGATGTCCGACGAGACGATCGGCTCCTCGCTGTACTCCAGGACCCCGGCGAGCGGCGGCGTCGAGGCCGCCCGCTTCATCGCGGCGTTGACCTGCTCGACGGTCGCGGGCTTCTCGAGCTCGGCGACGAGGTCGACGATCGAGCCGTCGGGAACGGGGACGCGCATCGCGATGCCGTCGAGCTTCCCCTTCAGGGCGGGCAGCACCTTCCCGACCGCGCGGGCGGCGCCCGTGGTCGTCGGGATGATGTTCTCGTTCGCCGCACGCGAACGCCGCAGGTCCTTGTGGGGGACGTCGGCGAGGCGCTGGTCGTTGGTGTACGCGTGCACCGTCGTGATGTATCCCTTCACGATCCCGAAGTTCTCGTGCAGGACCTTCGCGACCGGCGCGAGGCAGTTCGTCGTGCACGAGGCGTTCGAGATGATCCGGTGCTCGGGGCGCAGGCTGTCGTCGTTGACCCCGAAGACGATCGTCGCGTCGACCTCGTCCTTGGCGGGGACCGTCAGGATCACCCGCCCCGCCCCCGCCTGGAGGTGGAGCGCGCACTCCTCCTTCGACCGGAACTTCCCCGTCGCCTCGACGACGATGTCGATCCCCATCTCCCCCCACGGGAGCTTCGCGGGGTCCTTCTGCTGAATCATCGTGACCGTCTGACGGCCCGCGTGCATCTTCCCGTCCGCGATCGTCACCGTCCCGGGGAACTTCCCGAAGACGGTGTCGAACCGCGTGAGGTAGGCGAGCTGCTCGGGCGGCGTGATGTCGTTGATCGCGACGACCTGGACGTCGTCGCGGGAGGAGAGCAGCCGGAAGACCGAGCGTCCGATCCGGCCGAACCCGTTGATCGCGACCTTGGGCACCTTGGCCATCGCCCTCACCTCCCCGCCGGAAGCGCGGTCTCGAACGCGGACAGCTTGAGGACCAGCTCGACCACGCGCGAGGCGTACCCCCATCCGTTGTCGTACCAGGTGATCGTCTTCAGGAGGTTTCCGCCGAGGACGGCGGTCGAAAGGCCGTCGAAGACGGCCGAGTGCGTGTTCCCGATCACGTCCGACGAGACGACCGGCTGGTCGGTGTACTCGATGACGCTCCGGTACCGGGTCGCCGCGGCCGACTTCACGACCTCGTTGACCTCCTCCACGGCGACGGGCCGCTTCATCAGCGTGACGAGGTCCACCGTCGACCCGTCGGGGACGGGCACGTTCAGCGCCATGCCGTCGAGGCGCCCCTTCAGCTCGGGGAGGATCCGCTCGACGACCTGCGGCGAGAACGTGGTCGTGGGGATGATGTTCTCCGCCGCCGCCCGCGAGCGGCGCATCTCGGTGTGCGGGACGTCGGCGAGGCGCTGGTCGTTCGTGTAGGCGTGGACCGTCGTCATGAAGCCCTTCTCGATGCCGAAGGCGTCGTTGAGGACCTTGCAGATCGGCGCCAGCGCGTTGGCGGTGCAGGACGCGTTGCTCACGATGCGCGAGTCCGGGGTGAGGATGTGGTCGTTGACTCCCATCACGACCAGCGCGTCGATCTCGTCGCGGGGCGGGACGGTGAGGATCACCCGCTTCGCCCCCTTGTCGAGGTGCCGCTGGAGGGTCTCCCGCGTCCGGTACTGGCCGGTGGCCTCGACCACGATGTCGCAGCCGAGCTCCCCCCATTCCACGTCGCCCGGGGCCTTCTTCTGGAGGATCCGGATCTGGCGGCCCTTGCAGTACATGCTGTCGCCGGTGACCCAGACCGGCTCGCGGAAACGTCCGTGGACCGTGTCGAACTTGAGGAGGTACTCGAGCGCCTTGGGATCCGCGATGTCGACGATCGCGGCGATCTCCACGTCCGACCGGTCGTAGAGGATGCGGAAGACGTTGCGGCCGATGCGGCCGAAGCCCATCAGTCCGATGCGAATCGCCATGGTTTCGCTCTCCGGAAGAAGGAGTCCGCTTCGAGTCGAAGCAGTCTAGGAGCACGGGCGGAGCGGCTGCAACCGGCCGGCGTCAAGGCGTCCCTATACATGGTGGTGCGGACCGTGTTGAACCAGGGGTGACGCCGCCACATGGGGCCGTGCGCCAGAACGCTTGCGGCGTCGGTCTGGGCCCGGCTAATAGGCCAGAGCGAGCTCATGAGGAGAGTTGGGGATTCCGGGCGTGATCCAGGTGCGACGGTAGACCTCCAGCCAGCTCGCCGGGACCCGGACGCGGGCCGGGAACAATCGCCGCGCCAGTACCCGCGCCCAATTCCACGGCTCACCCGTCAGACCCAGTCGCATCGCCGGCGTCGTGCGGTCGGGCTTGCGCTCGGAGACCCCCTTCACGAAGTTCCGCCACGCGATTGCGAGGTAAAGACGCTCGAGGATCGCGTTGGTCCGCCGCCCGAACGCGATCGTCTCCCGCCTATGGTGGCTCTCCGAGTGCCGCAGCAGACCGTGCAGCGCATCGACCGGGAACATCGCGCGGTCGCGAACGACGGCTTCGGCGCTTCGCGGCGACCTTTTCGGACCGCGCTTCGGATTCGCGTAAGCGGCGTGCCGGATCCTGCTGCGGAAGGCGGGTCGTGAGAAGACCTGCCGGTAGCTCGGGTGCCCGTCGGTGGTGAGCCCGATCGCGCGTTCTTCTGGGAAGAAATGCAGCAGCGCTTCGATCACCCGAGTCATCGAGCCTTCATAGCCCCCGCGGGATGGCTGCGGGGGCCGGTTGCGTCGCTTCGCCTCCTGGAACGTGGACCGCTTGCCGGCACGGGCGTGGGGGGCGGGGTCGAGGGCGTACACGAACGGCGACGTCTTCCCGACGACGGTGGCGACGCCGACCGGGTAGTCCTGCGTGCCCACGAAGGTCTCGAAGTGATCGGCGACGAGCTCTTCGTCGAGAGAAGCGAGCTCGGCCAGTGCCGAGGCGGTCAGGAGCAGCGCGTGTCGACCGAGCCGCGCGCTTTGCCGGGTGACGGTCGAAGGCGCGCACCTCAGCGACCGTGCGAGCTGGCGGTGGCAGGAGCCGGCCTGGAGCCCCGCGAAGATGGGGACCAGCAGCTCGGGACGCTTGAGGAAATAGGTCAGCGCGAACGCCTGCTTGCTGGAGGTCTTGCCGCAGGCCAGGCAGCGATAACGCGGAACCCGACGTCCGTCCCGTCGGCGGTACGAGCCGTGAGCTCGGAACCGGAACGCCTCCCCGTGCTGAAGGGTGTGCTGCGGGCAGTCCCGCCGGGGGCAGAATCGGGGCACGAAACGGCGTTGTTTCTCGACCGTTTGAATCGGCCAGCGCATGCCGAGAAGGCGAGCAGGCCCCGTGCCCTGAAGAAGTGACGACGGCCCAACCGCCGCGCCCCGGGCAATAGTCCGCGGGTGGACGCCACGTCCGCCGGTGGTCGCCACCCGTCAACACGATTCGCACCACCGTGGTCCGTATACTGGCGGCCCGATTTCGCGGGAACCCGCCCGCGACGAGGTTCGTTTCCCTTCATGACCGGACGCGACGAGGATGACAAGGCCGCCTCCGACCTCCGGGACGTGGAGGCGGTGCTCGCCGGGAACGCGGGAGCCTACCGCGGCCTCGTCGAGCGGTATCAGGGGATGGTCGCGGGACTCGCCTGGCGTTACGGCGTGAGGCGGGAGGACATCGAAGACGTGACGAGCGACGTGTTCATCAAGGCCTACGAGAACCTGGGATCGTACCGCCCGGACCACCCCTTCGGAACCTGGCTCTACCGTCTGGCGGCGAACCACGTGATCGACCAGGCGCGCCGGAGGAAGAAGGAACGGCTGCGGTCCGACATGCCCGAGCAGGTCGCGGACCCCCGGCCCGGCGCGGAGAGCGCCGTCGAGGTCGACGAGCGGGACTCGCTCGTCCGCGGCGCCCTCGGCGCGGTCGACGGCCGTTACCGCGACGCCCTCTTCCTGGTCTACGTCGAGGGCCGGCGTGTCGACGAGGCGGCGGCGATCCTCGGCATCCCGGAGGGGACGATGAAGACGCGGCTCATGCGCGGCCGCGAGGCGTTGCGGCGGGTCCTCCAGCGCCGCCATCCCGAGCACTTCGGAGCGCCGTCGTGAGCGGGCCCGATCCGATCCTCGACGCCCTCGCCCGCCTCCGGCGCGCCGAGGCCCCCCGCGTGGACGTCGCCTCGCGCGTGATGGCGCGCGTCGCCGTGCTTTCCGTCCCCGCGCGCCCCGAGCGACGGTACGGCCTGGGCGTCGCCGCGTCGATCGCGTTCGCCCTCACCGCGAGCGCCGCGGGGGCGCAGCTCGCGGGTCCGCTCCGATCCGCGGCCGCGGACGTCGTCCCCGCGATCCTCGCGGTCGTCCGCGGATTCGCGATCGCCGCCGCGGCCGCGACCGAGGCTCTCGTCCGCATCGCCGGGGGGCTCGACGGCGTGCGCGCGCTCGGCCAGGCCACCGGTGTCGCGGCGCTCGCCGCCGCGGGCAGCCTCGCCTTCCTGCTGCTGGCTCGCGAGATCCGCCGCGCGCCGGCCCTCGCCCGGAGCTCCCGATGATCACCCTCGCCGCCCTGGTCTTCCTGCTCGGCGCGTCCCCGACGCCCGCGGCGCCGCCGGACCCGCCGGCTCCGCCCGCCGTCCAGGCCCCGCCCGCCTTCGACGACCCGTCGTTCCCGTTCGGCGGGGACGAGGGCGAGACGTCGTTGCGGCGGGTGCGGGAGCAGGTCGCGGTCGGCAGCGACGTTCACGTGGAGCGCGACCAGCTGGTCGAGGGCGACGTCGTCTGCGTCGGCGGCGCGGTACGCATCGACGGCGTCGTCCGCGGGGACGTGGTGGTCGTAGGCGGCCGGCTCGACGTCTCCGGCACGGTCCACCAGCAGGTGGTCGCGGTCGGCAGCCGCGTGCGGATCGACGACGCCGCCCGCGTCCGGGGCCAGCTCGTGACCGTGCTCGGCAAGCTGGATCGCGACAAGGCGAGGGTCGACGGCGAGGTGACGAATCTCTCCTTCGGCGGCCTGTTCGTCCCGACCGGGGTGGGGATCGCGGGGCTGGCCTTCGCGGCGATCGCCTGGGATGCCCTGGTGCTCCTCGCGACGGCGTTCGCCGTGCTCGCGCTCGCCGCGCTGGCCCCGGAGCGGATCGAGCGGATCGCCGCGGCGGGGCCACGGTCGCCGTTCGCGGCCGTCGGGGGCGGCATTCTCGGCTACGTGCTCGTCGCGATCGTGCTCGGCGTGCTCGTGATCACGATCCTGGGGATCCCCGTCGCGATCCTGCTCTGGTGCGCCTTCACGCTCCTGAAGTGGATGGGGCTCGCCGGCCTGTCGCTCGCGATCGGGCGCCGGCTCGCGCGGGGCTTCGGCAAGAGCCTCCCCCTCGCGGCGGCGGTCCTCCTGGGGTTCCTTCCCCTCGCGATCCTCAGGCTCGTCCCGTTCGGGGTCGGCTGGGCCCTCTGGTTCCTGGTCGAGATCTTCGCGGTCGGGTGCGTGATCGCGTCCCGCGCGGGGCGCGCCGCGCCGGAGTCGATCCCGGCTCCGGTGTAAGATCCGCCGTCATGTCCGCCATCCCCCCGGACGCGCCGGGCGTCCTCGTCCTCCGCGGCCGCGCGACGTCCCCGGGACTCGCGTGCGGACCGCTTCGTCGCAATCGCGCCGACGCGGCGCCGAAGGACATCGAGGGGGGGATCCTCGTCGCCGAACGCGCCGTCCCGGACGACGTCGGCCGCATCCTCTCGGCTTCGGGAACGCTCACCCTCTCCGGCGCGGTCCTCTCGCATGTGAGCCTCCTGTCACGCGAGTTCGGCAAGCCTTCGGTCGCCCTGTCCGGCGGGAGCCGCGCGCGGCTGCTGGCCGAGGGGGACGGCCTCCTGCTCCTCGAGGACATCGTCGGAGGATCCGGCCCCGCGGTGCTCGTCGAGGGGGACGTGGTCCTGCTCGACGGCGACGACGGAGTGGTGCGCGTGCCGGGAGGGGTCGACCTCGACGAGCGGGCCCGCGTGCGCGCGGTCCACGCCCCGCTCGCGTCGTACGCGACGCTCCCGGACGACCCGAACCTCCTCCAGGCGCTGGTGGTCGCCTGCGAGAACCCTCACGGCGCGGCGTTTTCGTACCTGCTCGAGGCCGCGCTGCTGCACCGCCGCGTCCCCGCCGGCCCTCCGGCGAAACGCCTGATCGCCGCCTTCGCCGCCGATCCGACGCACGCACACGCCCTCGGCGAGCGTCTCGCGTGGATCCGCGCCAAGGTCGAGACGCGCGCGGCCGCCCGGTGCCGCTCCGCCGAGGAGGCGATCACGGCGGCGGAGGACCTCGACGAGCTCGAGAGGGTGCTTCGGAGCGTCGAACGAGCCGTCGAGCGCGACGCCGCGGTGCTCGAGGACGTCGACGCCCCGACCGACCTTCTCGAGGGCGGGCTCGACCCGGTCCTGAAGGCGGCGGCCGCACGACGCGATCTCCTGCGCGGGCGCATCGACACGGAAGTCACCGAGGCTCTGGCGCTCGACGACGAGGCGCTGCGCCCGAGACTGGGCGGACTGTTCCGCCTGCTCCGCCGGGCGCGCGCGGCGCGGGTCTCCGACGCGCGCCTCACGGAGCTGCATTCCCGGCTCGCCCGCCAACTCGCCGCCGAGCGGGCACGGGCGGGGATGCACCTCGTCCTCCCCCTCCGGGCCGACGGCCCGCGCGAGCGCGGCCTGATCGGGGGGAAGGCCGCGGGTCTCCTCGAGGCGGCCCGCGCGCTTCCACCCGACTGCCGCATTCCCCCCGCCTTCGTCGTCACCGCCTCCTCGTACCGCCTGCACCTGCTCGGCGAGACCGGCGAGCGCCTCCGACAGGCGACCCTCGAGAGCGCCGACGAGGCGACGCTGTCGCGACGGGCGCGGGCGGCCCTGCTCTCGGGCGCGATCCCCGAGGAGGTCCAGGAGGCGGTGGAGCAGGCCTACCTCGAGCTCGGCGAGCCGCGCGTTGCGGTCCGGTCGTCGGCCACGATCGAGGACGCGCCCATGGCGAGCCTCGCCGGGCTGTTCGACACCTACCTCGGCGTGCTGGGGCTCCCGAACGTCCTCGACCGGATCCGGTGGGCGTGGGCTTCGATGTGGAACGCACGGGCCCTCGCGGCGCTCGGAGCGGCCGGGATGTCGCCGCTCCGCGCGGCGCAGGCGATCCTCGTGCAGCAGGCCGTGGAGACGCGCGCCGCCGGAGTCCTGTTCTCCCGGGACCCGGCGGGGCGGGCGGACACGATGCTCGTGAACGCCACCTGGGGGCTGGGGGAAGGGATCTCCCAGGGCGAGATCGCGGGGGACCTGTTCTGGGTGCGCCGGAGCACCGGCGATCTCGTGGCGACCGAGGCCGGGGGCGGGACGAAGCAGATCATCCTCGACCCCGCGGGCCTCGGCACCGTCGAGGTCCCGCTGCCCCGGGAGCGCCTCGGACTCCCGTGCCTTTCGACCGGGGACCTGTCGCGACTGGCCGCGCTGGCCCAGTCCCTGGAGGCGGCGACCGGACGCGCCCAGGACGTGGAGTTCGGGTTCGGACCCGACGACGAGCTGGTGGTGTTCCAAATCCGCAGAATCGTGCCGCACCGCACCGCCTGAGGGGCCGGCCGCCTTTCCGGATGGTAACGTTGCCGCCGATGCGAACGCTCCCCGTCGCCGCCGCGCTCCTCGCCGCGATCCCCTGCCTCGCCGCGACCGTCCGTCCCGAAACCGAACGCGGCGCGCTGCGGTTCGTCGCCCCGAGGGACCTGTCGACGGTGCTCGGGCCGGCGACCTTCGCGCTCGCCGTGGAGCCGCCGGAGGGAACGCAGGTGGTCCGCGTCGAGGTTTCCCTCGACGCCAGGCTCCTCGTCGTGCTCGAGGCGCCGCCGTGGACGGCGAGCTGGGACGCCGGCGAGGAGGGCGGGAACCACCGGCTGGCCGCGCGGGCGATCCTCTCCGACGGCCGCGAGCTCCACGCCTCCGTCCGCACGAGCCCGCTTCGCATCGACCAGGTCGTGGAGGTCGCGCTCGTCAACGTCTACGCGATCGCCAAGGACGGCAAGGGCGACTACGTCCGCGATCTGCGCGCGGAGGAGATGCGCCTTTTCGAGAACGGGCGGCCGCAGCTGATCGAGCGGTTCAACGCCGAGCGCAAGCCGTTGCGCGTCGCGCTCGTCCTCGACACGTCGCTGAGCATGCGCGGCGACAAGATGGAGGAGGCCAAACGCGCGGCGCTCGAGTTCCTGGACGTCCTGCAGGCGGGGGACGAGGCGATGGTCGTCGCGTTCTCGGACCGCGTCGAGATCCTCCGGGACTTCACCTCCGACCGGGAGGCGCTCGAGACGGCGATCCGCACGGCCGTCCCGAAGGGCGGGACCGCGCTGTACGACGCGATCTGGACCGCTTCGGAACGCCTGGCGCCGCTGGACTCCCGGCGCGTGATCGTGCTCCTGTCGGACGGGAAGGACGAAGCGGCGTCGGGGCTGGAGCCCGGAAGCCTCCACAACTTCGACGAGGCGATCGAACGCGCGCTTCGGAGCGAGGCGATGATCTTCGCGATCGGCCTGGGCAGCACCCTCGCCCGCGACGCCAAGCGCCTGGAGTCGGACCCGGCGGCCTCCGCCGACCAGATGGACTTCTACGGCCGCAAGCCGCTCGCCGCGATCCTCAACGAGTTCTCGCGATCGACCGGCGGCCGCGCGATCTTCTCCGCGAGCGCCGGCCGCGTCCGGCGGGCCTTCGAGGAGGTGGCCGAGGACCTCCGCCACCAGTACGTGCTCGCCTACGCCCCCGACGACCGCCGCCACGACGGATCGTGGCGCGAGATCCGCGTCCAGAGCACCCGCGCCGGCGTGTCGTTCACGAACCGATCGGGGTACTACGCTCCGAAGGATCGGGCGACGCGCTGACCACGGGCCGCCCCCGACGGATCAGGACCAGGTTGCGGACGTAGACGACGAGCCCCGCCGCCTGCCCGACGATGAAGACGGGGTCGCCGCGGTGGATCGCGTAGGCGAGGAGGGCTCCTCCGCCCGCGAGCGAAAGCCACCAGAACGCGGTGGGAACCACGCTCCGGCGCTTGCGCTCGGACGCGATCCACTGCACGAGGAAACGACCCGAGAACATCGCCTGGCCGAGGAACCCCAGGGCCAGCCAGTCGTGCGGAATGCGGTCAAGGATCATGACGCTCGATCTCCCACGCCAGGCGCCGGCGTTGCATCCACCGCACCGCGAAGAGGTCGGCCGTCGCCCGGAACACGCGGTTCCAGACGCCGTACTTGCTCGCCCCCTTCAGTCGCGGCCGGTGATTCACGGGGACCTGCACGACGCGCCCGCCCTCCATCTTCACGAGCGTGGGGAGGAAGCGGTGCATGCCGGTGTAGAGCTTGATCGGGGCCAGGGCCTCGCGGCGGAACGCCTTGAGCGAGCAGCCGGTGTCGATGACGTCGTCGCCGGAGAGCCGGTTGCGCACGGCGTTGGCGATCCGCGACGAGACGCGGCGCAGCCACGTGTCCCTGCGGCTCGCGCGGTACCCGATCGCCGCCGCGTGCCCCGGCAGGGCGGCGAGGAGGACCGGGATGTCCTTGGGGTCGTTCTGCAGGTCGGCGTCCATGGTGACGACGACTTCGCCGCGGGCGTGCTTGAAGCCGGCGTCGAAGGCGGCCGTCTGCCCCGCGTTGCGCCGGAAGTGCAGGCCGCGGAGCTCGGGGACCTCCCGGACGAGCTCCACGATGCGCTCCGCCGAGCCGTCCCGGCTCCCGTCGTTGACGAGGACGATCTCGAAGGGGCGCCCGAGCGGACGCAACACCCCGACGATCTCCTCCACGAGGGGCCCGAGGTTCTCGCGCTCGTCGTAGACGGGGATGACGACCGACACGTCGGGCGCGCTCACGCCTCCCCCCGCCTCGCCTTGCGGTTGAACGGCCACAGGCGACGCCATCGCGCGAAACGCTCGACGAACGCACGTTCCTCGTCGGTGAAGGTATCCGGGGCGAGCAGCGCCTTCCACTTGAGGAGCGCCGCGCGGTCGGCCGCGGCGAGGAGCCGGAACGGCACGCCCCGGGGATCGAGCCGCAACGCCGCCGCGAGGTCCACGACGACGAGGCTGCCGTCCGCGCGCACGAGGACGTTCTCCCGCCCCCGCAGGTCGTTGTGGACGAGCCCCCGCGCGTGAAGGCCGGAGACGAGCGCGCGCAGCTTCTCGACGTAGCCCGCCCCGCGCTCGAACCGGTCGGGGGCGAACGCGAGCTGCTGTCCGTCGATCCTCTCGATCGCGATCGCGTGCGCGTCCACCCTGCCGAAGAAGCGCGGCACGCCCTCGACCCCCTCGAGGTGCCGGTACGCCGCGGCCTCGCGCCCGATCTGGACGCGGCCGAGCAGGCGCGTCCACCACGGTTTCGACGCGAAGTCCTTCACGACCATCGCCCCGTCGCCGAGGTCCACGAGGAGCAGATCGGCCTTGTTGGAGGCGCCGCGGTGGAGCACGCCGACCGTCGCCGCCGCGATCTCGGCCCGTCTCGGGACGCGTGGTACCGTGTGCGGGCTCGAGGTGTTCAATGCAGCCAATCTCAACGCACGCAAAGGGTTACAGTGAGTCGAGGACCGGCCGAGTCTAGCACAGCGTGGGAGGCGCTCCTCGGGCGCACCCTCCCCCGGCGGGTCGTTCCCGGGCGCAATCGGACCAAGGCCGACGTCTCGTTCTACGACCTCGACGGCCGCCGCGTGGTCGTGAAGTCGTACGCGGCGCGACCCTGGTGGGTCCGCGCGTCACTCGGCCGCTGGCTGATCGCCCGCGAGTGTCGCGCGTACGTCGCCGCCGGCGGCGCCGCGGGCCTGCCGCGCCTGCACGCCCGCCCGGCGCCGTCGTCGCTCGTCCTCGAATGGGTCGACGCGGAGCCGCTCTCCTCCCTCGGAGCGACGCGCCTGGACCCCGCGGTGTTCGACCGGCTCGACGCGATCGTCGCGGCGCTCCACGCCCGCGGTGTCGCCCTCGGGGATCTGCACCACCGCGACGTGCTCGTGGGGGCCTCCGGCGTCTTCGTGGTCGACCTCGCGACGGCGTGGGTGCTCGGGCCGCGCCCGGGGCGGTGGCGCCGCTTCCTGTTCCGCCGCCTCTCGATGCAGGACCGGCTCGCCGCGGCGCGGCTGCGGGCCCGGTTCACCGGGATCTCCGAGGAGCAGGCCCTCGCCTCGGTCCCCAAGGAGGCTCTCGTCTGGCACGCGCGCGGCCGCGCGCTCAAGCGCGCCTTCGACCGGATCCGTGGCCGACGCTGATAGACTCGGCCGCGCGGAGGACAAGACGTTGTCGGAAGAGAGCTACAACAAACCGCTCGGCATCGCGCGCCTGATCGCCCTCTGGATCCTGATCGGGGTCCTGGTCGTCCTGGCGAAGCCCACGCCGCTCGGCGTCACCGTCGGCTTCGTGATCGCGGCCGCCGGCGAGGCGGTGCGTTTCTGGGCCGCGGGGCACCTCCTGAAGACGAAGGAGCTGATCACCTCCGGCCCGTACCGGTACACGCGCAACCCGCTCTACTTCGGCCGGTTCCTGATCTTCACGGGCCTTTGCATCATGGCCCAGATGCCGTACGGCGCGAACTGGGCGGTCCTGGTCCTCGGTTACGCCGTCTTCTTCGGTTACTACATGCCCCGGAAGGAACGGGTCGAGCCGGCGCGCCTGAAGGCCGAGCACGGCGCCGCGTTCGAGCGTTACTTCGCGGCGGTCCCCGCCCTGTTTCCGACCCTGCGCCCCTACGATCAGCCCTCCGCGGGGGGATGGTCGTCGGACCGGATGCTCCGCAACCGCGAGCACTGGATGGTGATCGGGATCCTCGTGATCTCCGCCGTGCTTCTCGTGAAGGCGTACCGCGTGCCCGCACCCGCCCCCGGCGACCCGGTGCCCGTCGAGACCTCGTCGACCCTCAGCGCCCGTTGAAGAAGGCGTGGGCGACGTTGTCGCCCACCGCACGCTCGACGAGCGGGTCGACGTCTCCGAGGACCTCGCGCAGCGACGCGAGGTGCGGATCCTCGACCACGACGATCACCGGCTCGGGGCCGTTCCAGAGCGCCCGCAGCGCCTCGGCCTCGCCGACGATCGACGTCTCCCGCCCGAGGTAGTAGCCGTATTCGGCGCGCCAGTTCCAGAACCGCCAGCCCACGAGCTTCGCGTTCGCCGGCGTGCGCGCCGACACTTCCTCGCAGAACGGCCTCGCCGACTTGAAGACGTCGACCGCGGGGAGCGCGAGCGCCGCCGCGCCCAAGAGGAAGGCCGCGACCGCCGCCAGCACGGCGGCCCCGAGCGCCTCGCGTCGTCGCCAGGCGACGGCGATCGCGATCCCACCGAGCAGGGCGACGGCCCCGAGCGCGCGCGCCGCGTGCGCGACCTCGGGGTAGCGGGCCGGAAGTTTCGCGATCGCCGCGAACGCACCCGCGAGGAGCAGCACGCCGAGCACCGCGGCGATCCCGCGCAGGGCGATCGCGCGCCGCGCGGGGAGCCGGTGCTCGAGCCAGGAAACGACGACCCCCGAGGCGAGGGCGGCGACCCCGCCCGCGATCGGGAGGATGTACGGGCTGCGCTTGCTCTCCGAGAGGGAGAAGAACAGGACGATCCCCGCGATCCAGCACCAGGCGAGCCGGTCGAGCCGACGCTCGTTCGCGTCGCGCCCCGGGAGGCCGATCGCGAGCGGAACGAGCCACGCCCACGGCGCCATGTCGATCCAGAAGTACTTGAGGTAGTACCAGAAGGGCTCCGCGTGGTCCCACGCGTTCCGGAACCGGGTGAAGTTCTGCCGGATCAGCACCTCGTGGAGGACGTCGGCGTGCCCCCCCGCGGCGAGGGCGACGTACCACGGCGCGGCGACCGCGACGGCGACCGCTCCCCCCAGCAGCACGTGGAGACGGAACAGCTCCCGCAGCCGACCGGTCGTCGCCGCGTAGAGGGCCAGCGCGAGCCCCGGACAGATCCACGTCACGGGCCCCTTCGCGAGGAAGCCGACTCCCGCCGCGACCCCGGCGAGCACCCAGCCCCGGGTCGCGGAGAGGCCGTGATCCCACACCCGCGTGACCGGGACGATCACGCCGAGGGTCGTGACGGCGACGAAGAGGTCCATCTGCACCGAGCGCGATCCCCAGAAGACCATGTACGTCGACGCGAAGAGCAGGCCCGCGATCCTCGCGCGGCGCGCGCCCGCGTACGGGAGGACCAGTTGCCACGCGAGCAGGGTCCCGGCGATCCCGAAAAGCGCCGAAGGCAGGCGCAGCGAGAACTCGTTCACTCCGAAGGTCGCCACTCCGGCGACGCGCGCGAGCCAGTAGAAGAGGATGGGCTTCTCGCCGAACGGCATGCCGTTGACGTAGGGGACGAGCCACTCCCCCCGCGCCGCCATCTCGCGGACGGCCTCGCCGTAGATCGGCTCGTTCGGGTTCCAGAGATCGCGTGCGCCGAGGGCGGTGAGGAACAGGATCGCCGAGATCGCGACGAGGATGCCCGCGTCCCGCCTCACTCCGGCGCCTCCTCGAACTGGAGCGCGTGGAGGCGCGCGTAGACCCCGCCTCGCGAGATCAGCTCCCGATGGGTCCCCTGCTCGACGATCCTCCCCTCCTCCATCACCAGGATGCGGTCGGCGCGGCGGATCGTCGCCAGCCGGTGCGCGATCACGACCGAAGTGCGCCCCTTCATCAGCTCCTCGAGGGCCTGCTGCACGGCCGTCTCGGATTCGCTGTCGAGGGCGGAGGTCGCCTCGTCGAGGATCAGGATCGGCGGGTCCTTCAGCAGCGCCCGCGCGATCGTGAGGCGCTGGCGCTGCCCCATCGACAGGCGCGCCCCGCGCTCCCCGATGACGGTGTCGTACCCCTCGGGGAGGTTCTCGATGAACGCGTGGGCGTGCGCCGCTTTGGCCGCCTCGACGACCCTCCCGATCGGGACGTCCGCGCGTCCGTAGGCGATGTTCGCGCGCACGGTCTCGTTGAACAGGACCGTCTCCTGGGTCACGAGGCCGATCTGCGTCCGCAGCGACGCGAGCGTGGCCGAGCGGAGGTCGACGCCGTCGATCGAGACCCTCCCCGCGGTCGGGTCGTAGAAACGCGGGACGAGGTTCGCGAGGGTGGACTTTCCCGATCCCGAGGAGCCCACGAGCGCGATCGTCTCCCCCTTCCGGATGGTGAGGTCGATCCCGTCGAGGACCTTCTCGTCGTCGTAGGCGAAGTCGACGGCTTCGAAACGGATCTCGCGGGCGAACGGCGGCAGCGGCGCCGCCCCCGGCCCGTCCTGGATCTCGCTCTCCCGGTCCATCATGTCGAACACGCGCCTTGCCGCCGCGATCGCCTGCTGCAGGTCGGTGTTGAGCGTGTTCAGCCGCCGAAGCGACATGAAGAGGTAGCCGAGCGAGCCGAGGATCACGAGGACGTCGCCGCCGTCGACCCGCCCCTTGGCGACCTGGCGTCCCGCGTACGCGAACAGCGCGGCCCCCGCGGCCCCTCCGAAGATCTCCATGACCGCCGGCGCGAGCGCCACCGCACGGGCCGCCTTGAGGTCGGCCCGCAACATGCGGTCGAGGGTGGCGCGGAAGCGGCCGATCTCGAACCGCTCCATCGCGAACCCCTGGACGACCTTCGCGCCGGTCACCGTCTCGGTGAGCAGGCTCGCCGTCTCGCCGAGGGTCTCCTGGGAGCGGGTCGCGGCCTTGCGCAGCCGCCTGGACAGGCGCACGAGCGGATAGGCCAGAAGCGGCAGGGCGACGAGGGCGACGCAGGTCAGCTTCCAGTCCTGGAGGAGCGCGAGGGCCAGCAGGAGCGGAATCTGCGAGGCGACGCGCACGAAGTCGGCGAGAACGTCCGTCACCACCTTCTGGAGCCGGGCGACGTCGGCGAGCACCCGCGACAGGATCGCGCCGGTCGGGTTCGCCTGGAAGAAGCGCAGCGACTGGTGGGCGATCGATTCGTAGAGGTCCGCTCGGAGGTCGCGGATGACCGAGGCCCCGGAGCGCATCACGAGATACTGGCCGAAGTAGATGAAGACGGCCCGGACGACGAAGATCACGAACAGGAGGAGCGGCACCTCGACGTACGCCCGGTCCTTGGCCCAGGCGAGGATCCGGTCGGTGGGGACCGCGCGCTTGACGGTCTCGAGGATGTCGAACCCCGCGGGGCGGGGTGCCGTCGACACCGCGGCCGCGGGCTCGCCGAGCTTCAGGACCTCGTTGCTCAGGGGCTTGAGGGTGCCGATGACCGCCGTCATCAGCGCCCCCGCGAGCAGCAGGAAAACCGACGCCAGGATGAAGCGCCCGAGGTACGGGCGCATGTAGCCGAAGATCCGGCGAAGTTCCTTCACGCGCGGATTATAGGCATCAGGGAAGCACTTCCCCGCGATCGCGCGCCCGATTCCTGCGCGCCTCGCGCCTGGACGCAAGCGTTCCGCCCAGCGCCGCATCCACCGTCTCGAGGAGGTCCCGGGCCTCGTCCAGGCGCGGGAGGATCACGTCGTCGGCCCCCGCGGCGATCAGCGCCTCCACGTCCGAGAGCCGTTCCCCCCGCGCGACGAGCGTCACCCCGGGATACCGGGCGCGCAGCGCCCTCACGATCCGCTCGTTGCTCGTTCCCTTGAGCAGGGAGTCCGGAATCGAGCTGATCACGATCGCGTCGGGGGCGACGCCGGCGTGTCGAAGCGTGTCCGGCTGCGCGAGGTCGCCGTAGACCGCGCGAACGCCCCGCCGCTTCAGCTCGGCGTGCACCTCGGGGTTGAAATCGACGACGAGGACGTCGCGGAGCCGCTCCGGCCGCTCCCGCGCGAGGTCGTCGAGGATCGAGCTCGCCGTCCGGAAGAACCCGAGGAGAACGATCCTCCCCTCGGCGGGGTGCGGCGCCGCCGCCTCGGGGGCGTCCCCCAGGTCCCGCCAACCGGCCCGCTTCATCCAGGGGATCACCCGGCGCACGATCCGGCCGGAGCGGACCATCGCGAACGTCGAGGCGACCGCGAGGCCGACGAAGGCCAGCGAGACGGTCCCCGAAAGCGCGGGGCTCACGTGCCCCGCCCCGACCCCCAGCGCCACGATCACGAGCGAGAACTCGCTGACCTGCGAGAGATTCAAGGCCGGAAGCAGGCTCGCGCGCAGCCCCTGGCGCATCGCGTGCAGCACGGGGAAGACGGTCGCGAGCCGCGACGCGACGACGAACGCCGCGAGCCCCGCGGCGGCCCCGACGGCGCCGGCGTCCGGCCAGGGGATCCGCATCCCGAGCCCCACGAAGAACAGGGTCACGAAGAAGTCGCGCAGCGTCGTGACCTTGGTGCCGACATCGAGAGCGTACGGGAAGGTCGACAGGGCGATGCCCGCGACGAGCGCCCCCATCTCGCGCGACAGGTGCAGGAACTCCGCCAGCTCCCCCACCGCAAGGCACCAGGCGATCGCCCCGACGACGACGAGCTCGGGGACCCGCGCCACGCGGCGGAAGACGAACGGGAGCACGAAGCGGCTGACGAGGAAGGTCGCGGCGAGAAGCAAGGACGCGCGGCCGAGCGACGCCGGGATCACCCCGATCGAGAAGCTCCCCAGGCTCGGCTGCACGGCCAGGAAGAGGATCGCCGCGAGATCCTGAAGGACGAGGATCCCCAGCGTGATCCGGCCGGGAAGCGTGTCGAGCTCCCCCTTGTCGTAGAGGACCTTGACGATGACGACGGTGCTCGAGAGCGCCCCCGCGACCCCGAGGTAGAGCGCGTCCCACCCTCCCGCGCCGAGGGGGTGCCCGAGCAGGCGGAACAGGCCGACTCCGAGGAGAACGCCGGCGCCGATCTGGATGCCGGCCGCGATCGCGATCGTGCGCCCGGCCTCGAGGACCTTCTTCAGGTCGATCTCGAGGCCGATCATGAAGAGAAGGAAGATCAGGCCGAGCTCGGCGACCGCCTCGACCGACTCGGGGTGGCGGATGAGCCCGAACCCCTCGGCGCCCAGGGCGAACCCCGCCGCGAGGTAGGCGAGCAGGAGCGGCTGGCGGAGGGAGCTGGCCGCCGCGGCGAGAAGCCACGCCGCGGCGACGCAGAGGGTGAGATCGGCGAGCACCCGCCGACTTTACCGGACTTCCATCCCCCGGAAGAAGTACCCGATCTCGAACGCGGCGGTCTCGGGGGCGTCGGAGCCGTGGGTGCAGTTCCGCTCGATGTTCGTGCCGTAGAGCTTGCGCAGGGTGCCGTCCGCCGCCTTGGCGGGGTCGGTGGCGCCCATGACCTCGCGCCACTTCGCGATCGCCTCCTCACGCTCGAGGCACATCACGACGCACGGCCCCGACGACATGAACGCCGTGAGCCCGGAGAAGAACGGCCGCTCGCGGTGCACGGCGTAGAACCCCTCGGCCTCGGCCTTCGTCAGGTGCTGGAGGCGCATCGCGACGATGCGAAAACCCTCCTTCTCGATCCGGGCGAGCACGTGGCCCACGCTCCCGTTGGCCACGCCGTCCGGCTTCACGATCGCAAACGTCCGCTGAAGGGCCATGGTGTCCTTCTCTCCTAGCGCGCCAGCGCGTTCTGGATGGCCGCCCCGATCGTCGCCGGGGTGTCGACCACGTGGATGCCCGCCTCGCGGAGGGCCTTCATCTTCTCGGCCGCCGTTCCCTTCCCGCCGGAGATGATCGCCCCGGCGTGCCCCATGCGGCGGCCCGGAGGGGCGGTCTGCCCGGCGATGAACGAAACGACCGGTTTCTTCACGTTCGCCTTCACGTACGCCGCCGCCTCCTCCTCCGCCGTCCCGCCGATCTCGCCGATCATGACGATCGCCTCGGTGGCGGGGTCGGCGTTGAAGGCGGCGAGGCAGTCGATGAAGTTCGTCCCGTGGATCGGGTCGCCGCCGATCCCGATGCAGGTCGTCTGTCCCAGGCCGACGCGGGTGAGCTGGTCGACCGCCTCGTAGGTCAACGTCCCGGAGCGGGAGACGACGCCGACGTTCCCGGCCTTGTGGATGTGCCCGGGCATGATCCCGATCTTGCACTCCCCCGGAGTGATGATGCCGGGGCAGTTCGGCCCGATCAGGCGCGTCCTCGTCGTCTTCACGTACGCCATCACGCGCATCATGTCCATCACCGGGATCCCCTCGGTGATGCAGACCACGAGCGGGACGTCGGCCGAGGCCGCCTCGAGGATCGCGTCGGCGGCGAACGGCGGGGGGACGAAGATCACCGACGCGTTCGCGCCCGTCTCCTTCACGGCCTTGTCGACGGTGTCGAAGACCGGGACCCCCTCGTGGCTCGTCCCGCCCTTCCCGGGGGTGACGCCGGCGACGACGTTCGTCCCGTAGGCCATCGCCTGCTTCGAGTGGAAGGTCCCTTCCTTGCCGGTGAATCCCTGGACGAGAAGGCGCGTGTGTTTTCCGACCCAGACGGCCATCGCTACCTCCCCGCCGCGGCGACGACCTTCTCGGCCGCGTCCTTCATCCCGTCCGCCACGAGGAACGCGAGGCCGGAGTTCTTGAGGATCTCGCGCCCCTGCTCGACGTTGGTTCCCTCGAGCCTCACGACGATCGGCACCTTCACGCCCACCGTCTTCGCCGCGGCGACGACCCCCGCGGCGACGACGTCGCAGCGCATGATCCCGCCGAAGATGTTGATGAGCACCGCCTTCACGTGCGGGTCGGCGAGCAGGATGCGGAACGCGTTCGTGACCATCTCCTCGGTGGCGCCGCCGCCGACGTCGAGGAAGTTGGCGGGCGAACCTCCGTGGTGCTTGATGATGTCCATCGTGCCCATCGCGAGGCCGGCGCCGTTGACCATGCACGCGACGTTGCCGTCGAGCTTGATGTAGTTGAGGTTGTACTTCGACGCCTCGACCTCGAGGGGATCCTCCTCGGTGAGGTCGCGCAGCGCCTTGAGGTCGGCGTGCCGGTAGAGGGCGCTGTCGTCGAAGTTGACCTTCGCGTCGAGGGCGAGCACGCGTCCGTCCGACGTGGTGATCAGCGGGTTGATCTCGACCATCGAGGCGTCGGTTTTCACGAACGCCTCGTAGAGCGCCCCGACGAGCTTCGCGCACTGCGAGGCGAGCGCGGGCTCCATCCCGAGGCCGTAGGCGATCTTCCGCCCGATCCACGGCTGGTACCCCTGCACCGGATCGACGACGACCTTGAGCATGGCTTCGGGACGCGTCGCGGCGACCACTTCGATCTCGGTCCCGCCCTCCGCGGAGGCGATGAAGACCGGCGCCTGCGCCGCCCGGTCCATGAGCACCGCGAGGTAGTACTCGCCGACGATCTTCATCCCCTCTTCCACGAGGACGCGGCGGACTTCCTTCCCCTCGGGGCCGCTCTGGATCGTGACGAGGGTCTTCCCGAGCATCTTCCCGGCGACCTCGGCGGCGTGATCGGGCCCGTCGCAGACGACGACTCCGCCCAGGGGCGGCGTCACGTCCTTGAATCGCCCCTTCCCCCGCCCGCCGGCGTGGATCTGGGACTTCACGACGACCTTCGGGGTTCCCAGGCGTCGGGCGATCTCGCGCACCGCCTCGGGAGTCTCCGCGACCTCTCCGTTGGGAACCGGGACCCCGAACGGCTTGAGGACGGCTTTGGCCTGGTACTCGTGGATCTTCACGGCCGCGCCTCCGGGTTGGAAAACGGACGGGAAAAAGGCGCGCGATTATAGGAAACGGGGGGAGGGGCGTCCAATCCGGCGGTGTCGGCGCGGCGGGCGCTCCGCGGGCGCGTCACGCCCGCGGAGCGAAACCGATCAGTGCCCGACGTGCGACTCGTCGCCGCCGGGCGTCGACGCGAGCTCCTGGCGCGCGGCCTTCATCGCGCGCGCGGCGCGATCGTAGGCGCCGCCGACCACGAGCGTGGTCTTCTCCCCGGCGGTGCGAACGGCTTCGCCGATCCGCTCCCGGGTTTCCTTTCCGCTGCGCGGGGCGGTGAGGAGCGCGGTCACGGCGCCGGCGACGGCGCCGCCGAGGAAGGCGACCAGAATCTGGGTGCCGCTGAATCCACGGTTCTCGATCATGGGGGGCCTCCTTGTGGGGAATCGACACGTTGCCTCGAGTCCGGTCTCCCCTCGACGTCGCGAACCTCTTCGCGCTCCGGCGCGAACGCCGCGCGCAGCCCCTCCGTGATCGCGGGGCCGAGCACCGATCCGACCGTCGTGACCGTCTGGACCGCGCCCCGGAGCCGCGACGCGGAATCGGCGAGCTCGCGCAGATTCGCGAGCAGCTCCTTGGCGTCCTTCACGCTTCCCTCGAGGTCGACCCCGGCGCGGTTCAGACGCGCGGCGACCGCGCTCACGTCCTCGACGAGCCGATCGACCTTGCGCCCGGTTCCCTCGAACCAGACCTCGGCGACGCGGAACGTCCGCCGCGCCTGCAGGATCGCGGGGATCAGCGCTCCGGCCACGACCCCGAGCAGCACGAGCAGGATCACCACGACCACGTCGGACATGCTCATGCGATCGAGGCTAGACCCGTGCCCCCCGAGGCGCAAACGTCATGCGGGTCCGTCGAACAGCGCCCTCGCGGGGAGCAGCGTGAACGACATGCGGTGGATCCGGCACGGCCCGAGGCGGCGGATCGCGTCGCGGTGGGACTCGGTCGGGTACCCCTTGTGCTCGGCGAAGCCGTACCCGGGGTACTCGGCGTCGTAGCGGAGCATCAACGCGTCGCGCTCGGTCTTCGCGAGGATCGACGCGGCCGCGATCGCGTGGCACTTCGCGTCTCCCTTGACGATCGGCTCCTGCGGCGCGGTCACCCCGGGGATCCTCCGCGCGTCGACGAGGACGTGCTCGGGCTCGATTCCGAGCCCCGCGACCGCGCGCCGCATCGCCTCGAGCGAGGCGCGCAGGATGTTGATCCGGTCGATCTCGTCGGGCTCGACGGCGACGACGCAGCAGGCGGCCGCCGTCGCCCGGATCTCGACGGCGAGCTCGGCCCTGCGGATCGGGGTCAGTTGCTTCGAATCGTTGACTCCCTGGATGCCGACCCCGGGAGGGAAGACGACCGCCGCGGCGACGACCGGCCCCGCGAGGGGGCCGACGCCCGCCTCGTCCACGCCCGCGATCCGGGTGAGTCCCGAGTCCCAGAGCTCGCGCTCGCGGCGGAGGAGGTTCGCGAGCTTCCGGCCGGGGGTCACGGCATCTCCCGCTCGAGCGCGTCGAGGAACGCGGCCGTGTTGACGCCGTCGTGCGCGGGGAGGAACGGTGCGAGGCGCTTCCGGCAGGAGGCCGCCAGACCCCGCGCCCCGGCGACGTTTCCCCTCGAGGCGTGATGGCGCGCGACCGCCGCCTGGATCAGGCCCTGGTAGAAGTCGCGGTCGGCTTCGCGGTAGTCCATCCAGAACGCCTCGAGGATCTCGTGCGCCTCGAAGTACGCCCCCGCTTCGTATCGCTCGAAGAAGGCGGCGACGCGCGGGTCGGGGTGCACGGGGCGGAGTGTACAATCCGCCATCCCTTGTTCGATCGGGAGAACCGCCGATGTACAAGCTCGTCCTCGTCCGCCACGGTCAGAGCACCTGGAACCTCGAGAACCGTTTCACCGGCTGGACCGACGTCGACATCACCGATCAAGGCACCGCCGAGGCCCACGCGGGTGCGAAGGCATTGAAGGACGCCGGGTACACCTTCGACATCGCCTACACCTCGGTCCTGAGGCGCGCGATCCGGACCTTGTGGATCGTCCTCGACGACATGGACCTGATGTGGATTCCGGTCGTGCGCTCGTGGCGGCTCAACGAGCGGCACTACGGCGCGCTGCAGGGACTGAACAAGGCCGAGATGGCCGAGAAGTACGGCGAGGAGCAGGTCAAGATCTGGCGCCGATCCTACGCGACGCCCCCTCCCGCCCTCGAGCTCGACGACCCGAGGCACCCGAAGTTCGACCCGCGCTACGCGGGGTTGACGCCGGACCAGCTCCCGGCCTGTGAGTCCCTGAAGGACACCGTCGCGCGTTTCCTCCCCTACTGGCACGAGACGATCGCGCCGACGGTGAAGAGCGGGAAGAAGGTCCTGATCGCCGCCCACGGGAACTCGCTGCGGGCCCTCGTGAAGTACCTCGACGGCATCAGCGAGGAGGCGATCGTCGGCCTCAACATCCCGACCGGCATTCCGCTCGTCTACGAGCTCGACGCGAGCCTCAAGCCGCTGAAGCACTACTACCTCGGCGACGAGGAGGCGGTGCGCAAGGCCGCCGAGGCCGTGGCGAACCAGGGCAGGGCCCAAAAACCCTAGGAAGTCTTGACCCCCGTCAAGGCGCGGCGCGCGGGGAGGCGGCATAGTTGGCCCCCGGTTTCGACCGAGAGGAGAGACGACATGCCGTTCATCATCGCCGAGCCCTGCATCAACACGAAGGACACCGCGTGCGTGGACGTGTGTCCCGTGGACTGCATCCACCCGACGAAGAACGAAGCCGAGTTCGAGGCCGCCGCCCAGCTCTACATCAACCCGGTCGAGTGCATCGACTGCGGCGCGTGCGAGCCGGCGTGCCCGGTCGAGGCGATCTTCGAGCAGGAGGCCCTCCCTGACAAGTGGAAGAGCTTCATCGAGGTGAACGCGAACTACTTCAACAAGTAGCCTGCGCATCGGCGCGACGTCGTCGGGGTCCTACGGGATCCCGACGACCATCGCGAGCCAGACCGCGTCGGGAGGCGCCGACGTCCGCGGCCGCCAGCTCCCGTCGTCCTCTTCCCACCACACCTCCGTCGTCCGGAACCCCGCCTCCACGAGGGCTTCGCGCACCTCGGGAATCGTCCACATCCTCCAGTCGTAGACGAAGGCGTCGCGCAGGGCGCTCCCGTCCCCGAACTCGAAGTGGATCACGAAGATCCCGTTCTGGTTCACGGGGTCGAAGCGGCGGTGCTCCCAGACGTAGACGAAGCCGTCTTCCTTCCTCGGCTCGCGGCGCGGAGACTGCTGCGTCTCGAACCCGCCGAGGACGTCGAGGACGAAGACCCCCTTCCGCTTGACGTTCCTTCGCGCGTGGCGGAAGTAGGCCACGAGGTCCTTCCGGGCCTTGAAGACGCAGAACGAGAAGTTCTGCGCGGCGACGACGTCGGCCTTCGGGGACATCACGCGGCGCACGTCCCCCTGGACGAGCTGCAGCCGCTCGCGGGCCCCCTTCGGAAGGCGCATCTGGTTGTTCACCGCCCCCCAGACGAGCACCTTCGTGTCGAGGTCGACTCCCCGCGCCGTGCGCTCGGGGTGCGATCGCACCCAGGCGCACGAAACCGCCGCCGCGCCGCAGAAATCCTCCCGCAGGACCAGCGGCGTGCCCGGGCCGTGATGGCGTCGCCAGATCCGCTGGAACAGGCCGACGTCGCGCCGGGGCTGCTGGACCGCGCGCTGGTAGAGCTCGAGGGGGTCGGATTTCGAGGCGAGGGTCGTTCCGCGTCGTTTCATGGCGGCGCATCCTACCTGCGTTATCCTGCCCGTTCATGAGCGATTCGCGTCCGTTGCAGGGTCGTCGCGTCGTCGTGACCGGCCTCGGCGCCGTCGCCCCCAACGGCGTCGGGCGCGAGGCGTTCTGGAACGCCACCCGGGACGGGGTCAGCGGCGTGCGGAGGATCGAGGCGTTCGACGTCTCGACCCTTCCGACGCGTATCGCCGGGATCTGCGCCGACTTCGACCCGTCGAAGCACCTTTCCGCCAACGAGCTCAAGCACGTGCCGCGCCTGGTCCCCCTGGCCCTCGCCGCGGCGACCGAGGCGCTCGACGACGCGGGACTCGACGCGGCGCATCTCCCCCTCGAGGAGCGGCGGCGCTTCGGGGTCGCCCTCGGGAGCGGCGGCGCCGGGCTCGAGTTCATCGAGCGGCAGTTCGAGCAGTATTACCTCGTCGATCCCAAGGGGGTCAGCCTCTACACGATCCCGTCCTCGACCCCCGGAACCTCGGCGAGCGAGTTGTCGATGCGGTTCGCCCTGCGCGGTCCGAGCCACCTCCTGTCGACCGGCTGCACGTCGTCCACCGACGCGATCGGCCACGCGATGTCGATGATCCGCTACGGGCGCGCGGACCGGATGCTCACCGGAGGCTCCGACGCGCCGATCAGCGCCGGGATCATGACCGGGTTCTGCCTGATGCGGATCATGTCCACCGGGTTCAACGACGCCCCCGAGCGTGCCTCGCGACCCTTCGCGAAGGACCGCGACGGGTTCGTGCTCGCCGAGGGGTCGTGGATGCTCGTCCTCGAGGCCGAGGAGACCGCCCGCGCCCGCGGCGCGCGGATCTACGGCGAGATCGCCGGGTACGCGGCGACCTGCGAGGCCTTCCACCGCGTCCGCCTCGACGAGAACGGCGAGGAGCCGGCGCGCGCGATGGGGCTCGCCCTCGAGGACGCCGGGCTTCCGGCCGAGGCGATCGACCACGTCAACGTGCACGGCACCTCGACCCAGCTCAACGACCGGATCGAGACCCGCGCCGTGAAGCAGGTGTTCGGGGAGCGCGCGACCTCGATTCCGGTCACGAGCACGAAGTCGGCGATCGGCCACCCCCAGGGGGCGTGCGGCGCCGCGGGGCTCGTCGCCACGTTGCTCGCGATGCGGGACGAATGCATCGCACCGACGATCAACCTCGAGGCCCCCGACCCCGAATGCGACCTCGACGTCGTCGCGAACGTCGCGCGCGAGGCCAGGCTCGACGCGGCGGTGTGCAACTGCATCGGCTTCGGCTCGAAAAACGCCGCGCTCGTCGTGCGCAGGCGCCCGCGGTGAGCTTCCTCGTCCCGTCCCGCCGCACCGACGAGGAGATCCTCGACCGGCCGGGGAACGCCGAGGCCGATCTCGCCGCCGCCTTCGAGAACATCCGGACCGTGAACCGGCGCCTGAGCGGCTCGAAGATCCTCCTCGAGGCGCTCGACCCGTTCCTGGCCTGGGCCTCCCCCGGGGAGACCTTCGAGATCCTCGACGTGGGGAGCGGCGGCGGCGACCTCCTCCTCGACCTCGCCGCGCACGCCCGCGGGCGCGGGGTGGACGTGAGGATCGTCGGGGTCGACCGCGACCCGGCGACCGCGCGCATCGCGAGAAGGGCGTGCGCGTCCGATCCGTCGATCGAGATCGTCGAAGCCGACGCCTTCAAGCTCCCGTATCCGGAGAAGCGGTTCGACGTCGTGACGTCGTCGCTGTTCCTCCACCACCTCGAGTACCAGGAAGGGGTGGTCCTCGTCCGGCGCCTGCTGCGGCTCGCCCGCAAGGCGGTCGTCGTGAACGACCTGCGGCGCCACCTCGTTCCCTGGGCGTTCATCGCGATCGCGGCGCGCGTCGCGCGCGCCCATCCGATGTTCGTCCACGACGCCGCGTTGTCCGTGCTGCGCGGGTTCACCGAGGAAGAGCTCCAGGCCCTGTGCCAGGACGCGGGGGCGGCGTTGGCGACCGTCCAGCGGCGCTGGCCGTACCGCCTCGTGGCGACCCTCCCCGCCCGATGAGCCGTGCCTGGGACGTGCTCGTCCTCGGGGGCGGCCCGGCCGGGGCGGCGACCGCGGCGCGTTGCGCGGGGGCCGGCGCCCGTACGCTCGTCCTCGAGCGCGACACCTTCCCCCGCGGCAAGGTCTGCGGGGAGTTCCTCTCCGCCGAAGGGGTGGAGGCCCTTCGTCGCCTCGGGACGCTCGACGCGCTCGCGGGGCTCGCGCCACCGGCGATGGACGGCTGCCTGCTCTCCGACGACCGCGGGCGCGAGGTCGCTTCGAGCCTCCCCGACCTCCCCGGGTCCGGGCGCCGCGCGCTCGGGATCTCGCGCGAGAGGCTGGACCTCGCGCTGCTCGACCTCGCCCGCCGGCGGGGGGCGGTCGTCCGCGAACGTTGCGAGGCGGCGGAGCCGGTCCTCGAGGGCGGCCGCGTCGCGGGAGTGCGGCTGCGCGCCCACGACGAGATCGTGCGCGCCCGCGTCGTCGTCGCGGCGGACGGGAGGCGGTCGATCGTGCAGCGCGCCCTGGCGCCGGCGATCGGCGACCCGAACCGAACGACGGACGCGTCCTGGTACGGCTTCAAGGTGCACCGGAGCGGGGACCCGTCGCGCCTTCGGGGTCGGGTGGAGCTGCACCTCTTCGAGGGCGGGTACGCCGGCCTCGGGGCGATCGAAGGCGGGCGACTCAACCTCTGCTTTCTCGCCACGGTCGGAACGCTGCGCGCCTGCGGGGGGGACCCGCGGAGGATCGTCGCCGAACGCATCCTCGCGAACCCCGCCGCGCGCGCCCGCCTCGACGGGACGGAAGAGACGGGAGCCTGGAAGACGGTCGGCCCGCTGCGCTTCGGCGCCCGCCGCGCCGCGATCTCGGGGGCGCTATTGGTCGGGGACGCCGCGGGAACCGTCGATCCGTTCTCCGGGGAAGGAATGAGCCATGCCCTTCTCGGCGCGGAGCTCGTCGCCTCGTTCGCGCTCGAAGCGGCCCGGGCCGGGTCCGTTTCCCCCCGCGCGGCGCGCGGGTGGCAGTCGGCCTGGTCCCGCGCCTTCTCCCGTACGACGCGGCGGGCCCGCGCGGCCGGATGGCTGTTCGAGCGCCCTCGGGCCGGCCGGGTCGCCCTCGCCCTGCTTTCCGCCGGACCCGAGGCGTTGCTGGCGCGCCTGGTCGCCGCCACCCGAACGGGGGCCCTTCCGTCCTTGACGTAAGTGAAAGTCGGCCCGGAGGCTTCGCGCTACCTTCGGACCATGATTCCCTTCCACCGGTTCCGCGATCCCGAATCCGGCGAGGACATCGTCGAGACCCCTCTGTCCGGAGCCCTGCTCCTCGAAGTCCCGATGCTCAACAAGGGGAGCGGCTTCACCCCCGACGAGCGGCGCGAGTTCGGCCTGCTCGGGATCCTCCCGCCGCACAGCTCGACCCCCGAGGAGCAGGTGGCTCGGGCGTACCACAACTTCCAGTCGAAGGGATCCGACCTCGAGCGTTACGTCTTCCTGGCGTCGCTGCAGGATCGCAACGAGACGTTGTTCTACCGGCTGCTCGCCGAGCACACCGCCGAGATGATGCCGATCGTCTACACGCCGACGGTCGGAAAGGGGTGCCAGCTCTACAGCCACCTCTACCGCCGCCCGCGCGGGCTCTACCTGGCCTACCCGCACCGCGACCAGCTCGACCTCCTGCTCAAGCACGCCCCCTACCGCGGCGTACGCGTGATCGTGGTCACCGACGGGGAGCGGATCCTGGGGCTCGGCGACCTCGGCGTCGGCGGCATGGGGATCCCCGTCGGCAAGCTCGCGCTGTACACGTTGTGCGCGGGAATCCACCCCTCGCAGACCCTCCCGATCGTGCTCGACGTCGGGACGGACAACCTCAACCTCCTGGAGGACCCGCTTTACCTCGGATGGCGCCACGAGCGGATTCGCGGCGAGGAGTACGACGAGTTCGTCGAGGACTTCGTCTCCGCCGTCGAGCGCGTGTTCCCGGGAGTGCTGCTCCAGTGGGAGGACTTCGCGAAGGGGAACGCCCGCCGCCTGCTCGACCGGTACCGCGATCGCATCTGCTCGTTCAACGACGACATCCAGGGAACCGGCGCCGTCGCCGCCGCGGGGTTGATGGCCGCGCTCGAAGCCTCCGGCTCGAAGTGGCGCGATCAGCGGATCGTCCTGCACGGCGGAGGCTCCGCGGGGACGGGGATCGGCGGCCAGATCGTGATGTCCATGGTGGACGAGGGTCTCACCGAAGCCGAGGCGGTGGAGCGGATCTGGATGCTCGACAGCCGCGGGCTCGTCCACGCCGGGCGGGAGGAGAAGGACGCCGCCAAGCGCCGGTTCAGCAAGCCGACCGGGGCCCTCGCGGGATGGGAGATCCACGACGCGTTCGCGCCGGGGCTCGAGGAGGTCGTGCGGCGCGTGAAGCCCACGATGCTCGTCGGCGCCTCCGCCGATCCCGGATGCTTCAACGAGCGGGTCGTGCGCGAGATGGCCCGTAACGTCGAGCGCCCGGTGATCTTCCCGCTCTCGAACCCCACCTCGAAGGCCGAGGCGAAACCCGCCGACCTGCTCGCCTGGACGGAGGGGCGCGCGCTGATCGGCACCGGGAGCCCGTTCGCCGACGTCGAATACGAAGGGCGCGTCTACAAGATCGGCCAGTGCAACAACGTGTTCATCTTCCCCGGCGTGGGCCTCGGGGTACTCGCCTGCGGCGCGCGACGGGTGACCGAACGGATGTTCCACGCGGCGGCGCGGGCGCTCGGCGCGATCGCCCCGGCGCTGCGCGACCGGCACGCCCCGCTCTACCCGGGTGTCGCCGACGCGCGCCTGGTCGCCCGGCGGGTCGCGCTCGCGGTCGGCCTCGAGGCCGCGCGCGAGGGGGCGGCGGAGTCGATCCACGCGCAAGAGCTCGAGCGCCGGATCGACCAGCTCATGTGGGAGCCGAAGTACCCCCGGCTGCGGCACCGGCCGGAGAAGTAATTAGGGACAGCAACCTACTTCCTAAAAATGGGGACAGTCCCTCTTTTCCTCTTTTTCAGCTCCGACAACCCAACGTTCCAGGCTGGAGAAGAGGGAAAGCGGGACTGTCCCCATTTTTAGGAAATAGGTTGCTGTCCCTAATTACTTCTGCGCGGCCAGCCAGCGCTCGACGTCGATCGCGGCGCGGCAGCCCGCGCCCGCGGCGGTGACCGCCTGGCGGTAGACGTGGTCGTGCACGTCTCCCGCGGCGAAGACGCCGTCGACGTTCGTGTACGACGAGTTCCCCTCGATCGAGAGGTAGCCCGCGGAGTCCGTCGGGAGGATCGTCTCGAAAAGCTTCGTGTTCGGCGTGTGGCCGATCGCGACGAAGAACCCGCCGCACGGACGCTCGGTGACCGCCCCCGTCTTGAGGTTCCTCACGCGGATCTTCGCGACCCTCCCGTCCTCGGCGAGGACCTCCTCGACGGCGGAGTCCCAGAGGATCTCCACCTTGGGGTGCGCCTTCACGCGGTCGGCCATGATCCTCGAGGCGCGGAAGGCGTCGCGTCGGTGGACGACGGTCACCCGCGAGCCGTAACGGGTGAGGAACAACGCCTCCTCCATCGCCGTGTCCCCGCCCCCGACGACGACGATCTCCTTGTCGCGGAAGAAGAAGCCGTCGCAGGTCGCGCAGTAGGAGACGCCGCGCCCCGAGAGCTCCTTCTCCCCGGGGATGTCGAGGGTGCGAGGGGAGGCGCCGGTGGCGACGATCACCGCACGGGAGCGCAGCTCGCGGTCCTCGGTCCAGACGCCGAACGGCCGCGAGGAGAAGTCGACCCGGACGGCGTCGCCGGGGACGAACGTCGTGCCGAAACGCTCGACCTGTCTGCGGAACCGCTCCATCAGCTCGGGGCCCTGGATCCCCTCGGGGAAGCCGGGGTAGTTCTCGACCTCGGTCGTGGCCATCAGCTGGCCGCCGGCGAGCAGCCCCTCGACGACGACCGGCTTCAGGTTCGCGCGGGCGGCATAAAGCGCGGCGGTGAGACCGGCGGGGCCGGATCCGAGGATGACGACGTCGTGGACTTCCAAGGGACGATCTCCTGCGGGGAGGGGGTTACTCGAGTCGGGCCTCGCGCGGGATCACGACGATCCCGCCGTCGGTGACGAGAAAGCGGCGGCGGTCCTCCTCCGGGTCCTCGCCGACGACGAAGCCCGGAGGGATCCTCACCCCTTTATCGACGATCGCGCGTTTCAGCCGGGCGTGCCGGCCGACGTCCACCCCGTCCATGAGCACGCATTCGTGCACCCGGGCGTAGGAATTGACGCGGACTTCCGGGCCCAGGACCGACCGCTCCACCCGCCCGCCGCTGACGATCGCCCCGCCGCTGACCAGGGAGTCCAGCGCGACCCCCAGGCGCCCGCCGGGCTCCTCCTGGGCGAACACGGTCTTCATGGGGGGGAGCTGCCGCGGGGCGGTGCGGATCGGCCACGCCTTGTCGTAGAGGTTGAACACCGGGTCGACGGCGACGAGGTCCATGCTCGCCTCGAAGTACGAGTCGAGCGTTCCGATGTCGCGCCAGTACAGGGTCTGCTTCCGGTTCTCGTCCACGAACGAATGGGCGAAGACCTTTCCGGTCTCGACGAGGGAAGGAAGGATGTCGTACCCGAAGTCGTGACGGCTGTCCCGTCGCGCGTCGGCCGAGAGCGCGCGCACGAGTCCCTCCGTCTCGAAGCAGTAGACCCCCATGTTGACGAGGGCCACGTCGGGTTTCCCGGGGACCGGCTTCGGGTCCTTCGGCTTCTCCCGGAAGGCGGTGATCCGCCAGTCGTCGTCGACCTCGAGGACGCCGAACGACGAAGCCTGCCCGAGGGGCACCTCGACGGCGCCGACGCTCGCGAGCGCCCCGCGCTCCTCGTGCCGGTCCACGATCTGCCGGTAGTCCATCTTGTAGACATGGTCGCCGGAGAGGATCACGACCCGGCGCGGGCGTTCCTGCTCGAGCAGGTAGACGTTCTGGTAGACCGCGTCCGCCGTCCCCTGATACCAGCGCTGGCCCACGCGAAGCATCGGCGGCACGGTGTGAATCCACTCGTCCAGCTCGTGGGAGAGGATCGAGGCCCAGCCGATGGCGATGTGGCGCTCGAGGCTGCCGGACTTGTACTGGACCAGGACGTAGATCTTCCGGAGGCCGGAGTTCAGGCAGTTGCTCAGCGTGAAGTCGATGATCCGGTAGATCCCGCCGAACGGGACCGCGGGTTTGCCGCGGTCGCGCGTGAGCGGGTAGAGACGCTCTCCTTGCCCTCCGGCGAGGACGATGGCCAAGGTGTCGCCGAGTAGGACCTTCCGCCGATCGTTCACGCCGACGCGCGCTCCCGCTCCGCCAGCACCCGGCGCACCGTCTCGCGCAGCTCCGTCGTGTCCGAGGATTTCACGACGTAGGCGTCCGCGGCCCAGCTGAGGAAGTTCTCCTTGTAGCACGAAAAGGCGGAGTTCAGCACGACGGCGGTCCGCGGGTTGCGCTCGAGGATGCGGCTCATCGCGTCGAGCCCGTCCATTCCCGGCATCCGGATGTCGAGCACGACGAGATCGGGGCGCACCTCCTCGAGCTGCGCGAGCGCCTCCTGCGCGTTCGACGCGGTCGCCACCTCGTGGCCGTCCTCGGAGAGGTCGCTCCGGTAGAGCATCCGCAGGGAGGGCTCGTCCTCAACGACCAGGATCCTCGACATCGTCGACCTCCTTTCCTTCCCCCCCGTCGATCGCGGCCGGAAGCCGCAGCGTCACGGTCGTTCCGGCTCCCTCGCGGCTGACGACCTCGATGTCCCCATGATGCTCCCGAACGATCTGCGCCGCGATGGTCAGGCCGAGCCCCGTGCCGGTGGACTTCGTCGTGAAGAACGGCTCGAGGACCCGGGCCCGCACCTCCGGGGGCATGCCGGGTCCGTCGTCGGCGACGGCGAGCGCGACCGCGGCGGCGCCGTGGCGCCCGGCGCGCAGCGTCACGCGGCCGCCCGCAGGCATCGCCTGGATCGCGTTGCGCACCAGGTTGACGACGGCGCGGAAGAGGTCGTCCCGGCCGCACGCGGCCTCGCACGGGCCCGGCTCCACCTCGACCGAGAGCTCCACCCCCGACTTGTCCGCCTCGTAGCGCAGCAGCGCCGCAGCGTCGGCGACGACCTCGGCGAGCGCGACCGTCCCCTGCCGCGGGACGGGAGGATGCGTGAAGTCCAGGACCTCCGAGATCACCCGCTCGAGGCGCAGCACCTCGTGCACCACGGTCCGGAGCGTCTCCGCTTCCGCCCCGTCGGGACGGCGGCGCAGGATCGAGCGCGCGAGCCCTCCGATCGCCACCAGCGGGTTGCGCACCTCGTGCACGACCCGGGCGGCGACCTCGCCCACCGCCGAGAGGCGCTCGGCGCGCACCAGGCGCTCCTGCTGCTCGCGCAGCTCCCGCGTCGCATCCTCGAGCTGCGCGACCTTGCGGGCGAGGTTCTCGCTCGTGCGCGCCCGCTCGATCGCCAGGGCCGCGTGGATCGCGAGCAGCTCGAGGACGAAGATGTCGTCGGCCTCGATCGGGCGCCCGGTGATCCCGTTGTCGGCGAGCAGGAGCCCGACCGGACGCCCCTCGACGATCAGCGGCACCGCGGCGAACTCGCTCACGCCCAGCAGCTGCGCGTGCTCCCCGTCGCGCACGTGCAGCGTGCGCCCGCCCTTCAGCGCCCGGACCAGGAACGCGTCCCCGTCGGCGAGCGGCACGCGCAGTCGGTCGACGATCCCCCGGACGGCTCCCCCCGAGGACCCCTCGAGGAGCGGGCCGTAGTCGGTGAGCAGCTCGCGCAGGCTCCGGGGCCTCGCGTCGAGCTCTCCCCAGACCCGCGTCGCCTCCTCGTGGTCCGCGGGCCCGATCCCGTCGGCGCCCCGGAGCTCGCCGCGCGCGGCGTCCACGAGCACGAGGAAGGCCCGGTTGAAGCGCAGCCCCTGCCCCGCGGTCGCCCCGACGAGGATGGTGCGGAGGATCACCGCGAGGTCGGGTGCCGTGTGGAGCGACTCCGCGATCTCCCGGATCACGCGGAGCTCCCCCACCCGCCGCGCGAGCGCGGCGTCGGCCGACTCGTGCGTCCCGGCGGTGGGGGGCGGGTTCATCTCGCGTCCTCGCGGGCCTTCGCGTAGACGGCGGCGTAACGGGAGGCGACCTCGCTCCACGGACGCGCGCGATCCATGCCGCGGCGCACCAGCTCCGACCAGAACACGCCGTCGGCGCGCGCGCGCTCGGCGCGGCGCACCGCGCGCAGCAGCTCGACCTGCTGGTATCCCTCGAACCGGAATCCGTTCCCGGCGGTGGGGTGCTCGCCGACGTCCTGGACCACGTCCGCGAGCCCTCCGGTCGCGTGCACGACCGGGACCGCGCCGTACCGCTGCGCGAGCATCGCGCGCATGCCGCTCGGATCGTGACGCGCGGGAATGAGGAGCAGGTCGGCCGAGGCGAGCGCGCGGCGCATGAGGCGCTCGTCGTCGGCGAAGCGCAGCGCGAGGCGTCCCGGGCGGCGCATCGCCGCCGCCCGCAGCCCCGCCTGGAGCTTCGGCTCTCCCGTCCCCAGGAGCACGATCTGCATGCCGTCCTCGACCAACGCGTCGAGTGTCGGAAGGAGAAGATCGATGCCGCCCGTGGCGTCGAGCCGGCCGAGCGAAACGGCCAGCGGGGCGTCCGGCGCCGCAACGTCGAGTCCGAGCTCCTCCCGGAACGCCGCCTTGTTGCGCGATCGCCGCGTCGTGTCGAAGCGAGTGTAGCGGAATCGCAGCGCCGGATCGACCTCGGGGTCCCAGTTGTCGTCGTCGACTCCGTGCAGGATCCCGTCGAGGCGATCCTCGTGCCGCACGAGCAAACCCTCGAGCCCGCCCGCGGCCCGCTCGTCCACGAGCACCTCCGCGGCGTAGGACGGCGAGGTGAGCGTGATGCGGTCGGCGGCCTCGATGCCGAGCTTGTGGAGGTTCACCTTTCCGTGGAACTCCAGCGGTCCCATCGGGTAATCGAGGTCGGGCGGCAGTCCGGCCTCGGAGAGCCACGGCCTTCCGACTTCCGCCGGGTAGGTCAGGTCGTGGGGGGTGTACACGACCGCCGGACGCGCGCCTCCCGCACGCGGACGCCAGCGCGTCAGCGCCGCGGCGGGCGCTCCCTGGAGGTCGTGCGCGTGCAGGACCTCCGGACGCCATCCGTCGCGGCCGAGTCCGTCGTGGAGCGCGCGAGCGAGGATCGAACCGCGCGTCGCGGACGCCTCGACGTCGGCGCCGTACGGGTCGCCGGTGTCGAACACGGGATGTTCGACCACGATCACCGGAGCGGCGAGCCGGTCGGACTCGAACAACGCGACCGTCGCGGCCCCCCACGCCCCCCGGTGGCGCACCTGGACCTGCACCTGCCAGGTCGCCCGCGTTCCGGGAGGGAGCCGGTCGAGGGCGCTCCTCCAGGCCGGAAGCGCGCAGCGCACGTCGTGACCCGCCCCGCGCAGCGCCGCCGCGAGCGCCGCAACCGATTCGGCGAGCTCGCCCACGCGCGCGAGGGGTTTCAGCTCCGCGGAGACGAGCAGGACGCGCACTAGATCGAGGCCTCGCGAAGGAACGCCGCGGCCTCCTCGGGGGAGGTCGGGTTGATGTAGAAGCCCGATCCCCACTCGAAGCCGGCGACCCGGGTGAGCCGCGGCAGGATCTCCAGGTGCCAGTGGAAGTCGAACGGCAGCGTGTCCCAGTAGTTGCGGCGGCGCACCGTGGTGACGGTGTTCGGGGCGGTGTGGAAGACGAAGTTGTACGGCGGGTCGTCGAGCACCGACTTCAGCCGGGCCATGGTCTCGCGCAGGATCCGCGCGAAGGCGGCGATCGTCTCCTTGGGCTCCTCGGGGAACGAGTGGCAGTGCTTGCGCGGGATCACCATCAGCTCGAACGGGAAGCGCGACGCGTAGGGCGCGACGACCGCGAAGTGCTCGTCGATCGAGACGATCCGCTCCCGGTCGTCGATCTCCTGCTGCAGCGCGTCGCAGTAGATGCACCGCTCCTTCAGGTGGTAGTGCTCGCGGGCGGTGTCGAGCTCGACGTGGATGGCGCGCGGCGTCACGGGGGTGGCGATCAGCTGGAGGTGGGGGTGCGGGAGGGACGCCCCGGCGACCGCGCCGTGATTCTTGAAGAGCAGGACGTATTTGAAGCGGGGGTCGCGCAGCAGGTCGCGCAGGCGCGCCTGGCACATGAGCATCACCGACTCGACGTGCGACGGATCCATGTCCCCGAGGTGATGATGGTGCTGGGGCGACTCGACCACGACCTCGTGCGCCCCGACGCCGTGCATCCGGTCGTACAGCCCGCGCCCGCGGCGGTCGAGCTCCCCCTCGATCGCGAGAGCCGGGTACTTGTTCGGCACCACGCGCACCTGCCAGCCGGGCCCGTTCGCCGCCCCTCCGGCCGCGCGGATCGCCGCGATCTCCTTGGGAGTCTTGTCCTCGTTGCCGGGACAGAAGGGGCAGAACTTCGGTTCGTGGGTCGTCTCGTGCTGGAACGCGAAATCCTCGGGGCGGCGGCTGCGCTCGCTCGCGATGATCACCCAGCGCTTCGAGAACGGGTCGTGTCGGAGTTCGGACATCGGGCGGTCGTCCCCTCTCAGGCGAAAAGCCGCGACGCTTCCTGGTAGAGCGCCGCGGGCACGGTACGGAGTTCCTTCACGGCCTCGGCGAGCGGGACCGCGACGAACTCCCCGCCGCGCCACGCCGCCATCATCCCCCACTGCTTCCGCTCGACCATCTCGGCGGCGAGCAGGCCGTAGCGGGTCGCGAGCACGCGGTCGAACGCCGTCGGCGTCCCTCCGCGCTGGGTGTGACCGAGCGCGACGGAGCGGGTCTCGAATCCCGTCTCCTTCTCGATCCGCTTCGCGAGGTACTCGCCGATTCCGCCGAGCTTGACGTGCCCGAAGGCGTCGAGCTCCTGATCCTTGGTGACGTGACCGTCGGGGAGGGTCGCCCCTTCCGCGACCACGACGATGCCGAAGTTCTTCCCCGCCTCGCGACGGCGCCTCAGGCCGGCGCAGATCGCCGGGAGATCGATCTTCCGTTCCGGAATCAGGATGTGGTCTGCGCCGCCGGCGAGGCCCGCATGGAGCGCGATCCACCCCGCGTGGCGCCCCATGACCTCGCAGACGATCACGCGGTCGTGGCTCTCCGCGGTCGAGTGCAGGCGATCCACGGCCTCCGTCGCGATCATCACCGCGGTGTCGAACCCGAACGTCTGGTCGGTCCCCGACAGGTCGTTGTCGATCGTCTTCGGGACCCCCACGACCGGGAACCCCGCCGCCGCGAGCTTGTTCGCGACGCCCAGCGTGTCCTCGCCCCCGAGGGCGACGAGCGCATCGAGCCCGAGCGCCCGGAAGTTCTCCTTGGCCCGCGCGGCGTCCTCGTCGTTCTTGAACGGGTTGGTGCGCGAGGTCCCGAGGATCGTGCCGCCGAGGTGGAGGATCCCGCTGACGTGGCCGGCATCGAGCTCGACCGTGTCCTTCGTGAGGAGCCCCTTCCAGCCCTTGCGGATGCCGAGCACCCGGCGCCCGTACTGGTGGGAGCGGCGCACGCAGGCGCGGATCACCGCGTTGAGCCCCGGGGCGTCGCCGCCGCCGGTCAGGATGCCGATCGTCTCCATGGGTTCGCATCTCCTGGGGAAACGGGAGGCGGGATTATACTGCCCGACCCCGGAGGCTTTGCGTGCGCCCCAACGCTCCCCGCCTCGAGTCGATCCCCAAGGTCGAGCTCCACCAGCACGTCGACGGCTCGATCCCCGTACGCACGACCTGGGCCCTGATGAAGCGCCACGGCCTCGCCCCGGTGGCGACGGCGAGGGAGATGCGCCGCCTGCTCCAGCTCCAGCCCGCCGAGGAGGGCTCCCTCCTCGCCTACCTCGACAAGTTCCACTACCCGATGTGGATCACCCAGTTCTACGAGAACATCACGCGGGTCACGAAGGACATCGTCGAGGAGGCTTACGGGCACGGCGTGCGCCTGCTCGAGCTGCGCTACGCCCCCGCGATCCACACCTTCGGCGGACTCACCCCTCGGCAGGCGATCCGCTCGGTGCTGTCGGGAATGAACGCAGCCACGAGGAAACACCCCGACCTCGAGGTCGGCCTCGTGGTCATCTCGATGCGCCAGCACGGGCCGCACATCGCGAAGATCATCGCCCGCCAGGCGCTCGCGGAGGCCCAACACCTGCACGAGCGGTGCGGCGTCGTCGGGTTCGACCTCGCGGGAGCCGAGCGCGGCAATCCGCCGCGGCTGTTCCGCAGCGCCTACGACGTCGCGCGGCGCGGGGGGCTCGGGCTCACCGTGCACGCCGGCGAGGACGAGGGGCCGGAGCGCATCTGGGAGGCGGTGGACGAGCTTGGCGTCGATCGGATCGGCCACGGCTGCTCCGCCGTGTCCGACCTCGCGCTGCTCCGGCGGCTTGCGAAGGACAAGGTCCTCGTCGAGTGCTGCCCGACCTCGAACTACCAGACCGGCGCGGTCCGGAAGGGCGAGCGGCACCCCGTCTTCACCTTCCTCGAGCACGGGATCCCGGTGGCGATCTGCACCGACAACACGACGGTCAGCGCGACGGACCAGATCCGCGAGAACGGTTACCTGCTCGAGGCGCTCGACGTGAAGGCGATCGAGGCGCTGCACCGCGAGGCGGCGCGTTATTCGTTCCTGCGGCGCGGCGGGCATTTCCTGAAGCGCAGCCGCGAGGCCGTGGAGACCGCCTGATCCGCGTCAGTTCTCGGACGGCTCCGCCGGTCCGGCCCAGGCCCGGATCGTCTCGACGTCCGCCGCCGTGAGCTCGGCCCCCGGGTGCGTCAGGAGATACGCGCGGATCGGCATCTCCCCCTCGGTCACGACCTCGACGATCTCCTCCAGCGCATGGGCGCGCTTGTCGCCGTCGAGCCGGTTCCACCGCGAGAGGTTCAGGTGACGCCGTCCGTCCCGCACGTCGGAGGCGACGAGCCACGACACCGGCGCGACACGGCTGTACCACGGCCAGCGCGTCTCGTGCGAATGGCAGTCGTAACAGGAGCGTCTCAGGATCGAGGCCACCTCGGCCGGGGCCGCGACGTCCTCTTCCACCGGGGGGTTCTCGCGGGAGACGGGCACCAGTTGCATCGCCACGAAGGCGGCGGCGAGTCCTGCGAACGCGATCTGGAGCTTTCGACCCATCCCCTCAACGCTCCGGAACGACGACCCCGGCGACGATCCGCTGGACGACCGACTCGACCCCCGCGTGACGGAGGCGCCACCCTTCCGGCGAACGGAGCCAGGTCTCGAGGCGCTGGGTCACGACCTCCACCTCGACCGACTTCCCGCCGATCACTTCGCGCGTGGTGATCCGCCGGCCGATCAGCGCGGTGACCGCGTCCTGCTGCACTTCGACCGTGCCGATGCCGTAGGCGATCTTGGCGGGCCGCTTCAATCCCGTCATCCACGCGTTCAGCGCCCTGGCCGCGGCACCCGCGTCGAGCGTCCGGCCGTCGGCGGCGATCTCCGAGTAGTCGGGGAGTCGGACCTTCAGGTACGGCTCGACGTCGCCCCTTTCGGCCGCGGCGGCGAAACCCTCGTAGACCGCGGAGAGGTCGGCCTTGGCCTGGGCGCCGAGCTGCTCGCGCGGGGTGAGCCGGGTCCCGTCCTTCGGGGACAGGTCGAGGATCTTGGGCTTCTCCACGGGCGCGGCGACGGCGGCGGCCGCGGAACCCAGGACGACGGCGGCGAACAGACGGTGCATCCGACCTCCAGAACGTCGATCATCTTGCCAGCGCGGGAACCTTCGGCACCACGCGATCCCCGACCCCGCGTCGAAACCCGGCCGGCCGTTGCGGACGGTGAGGGGGAAACGCGGCTCCGGGATCGCGCCCCAATCTACGGCGAAGCGGCCGCCCGCGAAAGGGACGGGGCGAGCCGCGCCGCGAAGTGCAGCGATCGACCGAACCACCAGGCCGCCCACGCCGGGTAGAGGGGGAGGTCTGCGGTCCACGCCTCGATCTCGAAACCGAGGCGGGGCAACGTTTCCCGCCAGACCCGCTCCGGCCAGTAACTTCCCGGGATGTCCACGCCGTGCCGTGCGTTCCCGACGCGGTCCATGAATCGCAGCGTCGGACCGGCCAGGAACCCCTCGCGGGTATGGTCCTTGATGAGGACGACGCCGCGACTCACCCGCGCCGTCTCGAGCAGGAGCGCTTCCGGTTCCTCCGCATGGTGCACGACGTCCACGAGCAGGACCGCGTCGAAGGCGCCGTCCGGGTACGGAAGCCGGAGGCCGTCGAACGGTCTCACGGGGATCCGCACCTCCGGGCGAACGAGGACCTCCACCCCCTCGATCGCGACGTCGGGTCGGGCTTCGCCGATCCTCTCGGCGAGCAGGCCGTCGCCGCACCCCACGTCCAGGACCCGCGCTCCGGGGGGAATCCAGGGCGTCAGGATGTCCCGCAGCACCGTCGTGCGGCGTTCGTGGACGTAACCTCCGTGAAGGCGACCGAGCAGGCTCATCCGCGGTCGCCCCGGGCGGCCGCCCCGAGGATCGCGGAGAAGACCAAAAGCACCGCGCCGGTGAACCACGCCGCGATCCCGAAGCTCGACGAGGCGTACAGGGCGATCGCGACGCCCCCGGCGACCAGCGCCGCGGCGAGCACCGCGAACGCGCGCATCCCGTAGAGGGTCACGAACGGGAGGTAATGCGCGCCGAGGAGGATCGTGAGCGCGGGAAAGAACCAGTGGAGTCGATGCAGCCCGACCGGCAGGAGGAGCGGCATCGAGAGCGGCAACACGAACGCGACCTGCATCCCGAGCCCGCGCAGCCCGTTCTCGGGACTGATCCGCGTGCGCCCCCCCGTCAGCCGCACCAGCGCCTCGGTCAGCGGGAAGATGAAGAACCCGCCCACGACGATCGTCGCGATCGCCGTCCGGGGGGTGCCCCACGTCGCGAGCGCGGCCGCGAGGAGCCACAGGACCCCGGAGACGAGCTGGGCGTAGAACCCACCCGCGTAGCGGGCGCGCATCTCGCGCTGGGCGTCGGCAAGGTGCATGGCTTCCCCCCGAAAGCCCGAGACTCTACCCGCGATCGCCTCCGCCGCGATAGACGTCCGGCCGATGAATCTCCATGTACCCCTCCGGCCGGCGCAGCGGCGTGAATCCGTAGGCGGCGTAGAGCGCGTGCGCGTCGCGGGTGACCAGGACGAAGCGCCGCAGCCCCTGAAGGTCGGGATGGGCGAGGACGGTCTCGACGAGGAAGCGACCGAGCCCCCGCCCCCGGTGGGCCTCCAGGACGTAGACGTCGGCGAGATAGCCGAAGGTCGCGCGATCGGTGACGACGCGGGCGAAGCCGACCTGCTCCTCACCGTGGAACAGGCTGAACGGGATCGAACCGGCGATCGCCCGCTCGAGCGTCTCCCGCGGCATGCCCTGCCCCCAGTAACTCCGCGCCAGGAACGCGTGCACCGCGTCGCGATCGACCGCCTCGGGGTCGGTCGTGATCCGATAGCCGTCCCGGAGCACTTCGGCGCTCACCCCAGCTCCTCCCGGTCCCCGACGTCCACGCACCCCCGACCTTCCGACCGGGCCGCTCCCGCTCGGACGGGATCAGGTTCGCGGCGGCCCGCCCGCGTCGTGCTCCTCGCGCACCTCGCGGCGTCTCTCCTCGAGGACGATCTTCTTCGACGGATCGAACATCGTCTGCACCTCCAGGAACGCGTCGCCGAGGGTCCCGCTGCTTCCGCGACGCTTGAGGTAGTAGATCCAGCCTCGCGCCTCCGCCCACGACGCCAGGCGGTGCAGCCCGTACGCCACGAGGACGATCGCGCCCCCGATCCACGCGAGCTTCACGTCCCCTCCCGATCGAGGGTCCACCGCCCCTCCGCCACCATCACGCTCGCACCGCCGATGCGGATCGACGGCTCCGACCCCGCGTGCCGCTCGACCGTCGCCTCGAGGATGCTCGGGCGTCCCATCTCGACCCCCTGGGCGATCCGGAATCGCATGAGGCCCTCCCCCGGCTCGAGCGAGGCGAGAAGTCCCGCGAGCGCCGCGTTGGCGCTCCCGGTCGCGGGATCCTCGGGAACGCCGTCGTGGGGCGCGAACATCCGCGTGCGCAGGTCGAAGCCGTCGCCGGTGCGGACGTAGAGGTGCAGGTCGGGCATCACCCCGAGCGCCGCGATCGCGTCGAAGCCTTCGGCGACGATGCGCGCACGCTCGAGGGCGGCGCGGTCGCGAAGCTCCGCGATCACGAACGGCAGGCCGACCGACGCGACGCGCGGCGGGTGGTGCGCGACGACGACCTCCGAGGACTCGAGGGAGAGGGCCCGGGCGACGAGCGCCGCCGGAACCGGCGATCCCAGGGAGAGCGGCTCCGGAGCGGTCAGCTCGCAGAAGAATCCGTTCCCGCGGCGCCGGATCGCGACGGGGACGAGTCCGGCCTGCTCCTCGAAGACGACGCGCGTCGCGTCGCCGAACGCGCCCAGCTCCCCGGTCGCGGCGAGGACGAAGGCGGTGCCGACGTTCGGGTGCCCCGCGAACGGAACCTCCCGCGTCGGCGTGAAGATGCGCACGCGGCGGGTGTGCCCGCGCTCCGCCGGAAGGACGAAGGTGCTCTCCGAGAAGTTGATCTCGCGCGCGAGGCGCTGCATCTGCGCGTCGGTCAGGCCGCGGGCGTCGGGAACGACGGCGAGCGGGTTTCCGCCGAAGCGGGTCTCGGTGAAGACGTCGACGAGCACGAAGCGCGGGTTCACTTCGGGGTCCTCCCGATCCGGAGCACGAGGGCGACGTCGCGGGGCGACGCCGCCTCGGCCGGAATGGCCGGAACGACGACCGTGGCGCAGCGCATCGGGCCCTCCTCCCGGGGGAAACCGGTCCAGCTTGCCTGCGGGACGCGCCGGAGGCAACGGCCGCGTTACGCCCGGGACGCAACCCTCCGGACCACCGCGGCGCGGTTCAGGTCGCGCAGGGCGTCCTTGCCGAGCCACCGCTCGGTCGCGTCCGCCGACGCCGCGAGACGCTCCGAGAGCTCCACGGCCGCCGCGTGACACGCCCTGTTGCGGTGGCCGATGGAGCGCAGCGCCCAGCTCACGCCCTTCCGGACGAAGTTCCGCTCGTCGTTCGCGGCACGCTCGATCAGACGCAGCCCCTCGAGGAAAACGGCGTCGGGGGCGCGCTTGTCGTGCAGGGCGACCGCGGCCAGGAGGGCGAACGCCGCGCGCTTCACGAACTCCTCCCGACTGCGGGACCACGCCTTGACCCTCCCGAAGGCGTGGGGCGTCCGGTCGAAGAGGTGAAACGTCGCGTGGTCGCAGATCGCCCAGTTGTCGAAGTCCCGGGACCATCGGTCCATCTGGGCGGGGGTCACCGCCGCCGGATCGTCGACGAAACAGGCCAGCATCCGCGCCTCGTACCACCCCGTCGCCCAGAGCGCCGCGGCGAGGTCGTGGTCGCGGCCGAGCGCCTTCGCGTGGTCGCGCAGGTCCCCCACCGACACGCCGAACGCGCGGTCGGACGGAATCGCGTAACGGGCCATCCCGTCGCGGTTCTTCTTCGTCCCCCGGCGCTTCAGCCAGGCGATCACGGTTTCGACGTCGGCGCTCGGTTTCATCGGGACTCCTCGAGGCGGAAGACGTCCTCCACGCGCATCCCGAAGACCTTCGCGATCCGCAGCGCGAGGACCAGCGAGGGAACGTACCGCCCCTGCTCGAGGACGAGGATCGTCTGGCGCGTGCACCCGACCCGGTCGGCGAGCTCCTGCTGGGTCATCTCGTCGTGCTCGAAGCGCAGCCGCCGGATCTCGTTGCGGATCTCCGCCTTGGGCACGGCTAGGCCCGCCGGTAGCCGATCACCACCCCGGCCAGCAGGGCGAGGATCGACACGAGCAGGGCCGACCAGAAGATCAGGTAGAGATACGGCGAGGGCACCTGGTGCGTCGCGTGGAAACGCTCGATCAACGCGATCATCCAGGCCGCGAGGGTCACGAGCATCGCCGGCGCCTGTCCCGCCGGGGCCGCGGCCAGGATCGCGCGGTCGCGCTCGTCCAGGATTCCGCCGTCCCTTCGGGCCCAGAGCCCGACACGCACCCCGTAATGGGCGTACACCGCGACCGCCGCGAGGACGAGTCCCGTCGCGGACAGGCGCACGACGTCGTCGTTCCAGGCGGACTCGGCTCCGGCCCGGACGACGACCGCCGCGGCACCGGCCGAGAACGCCAGCACCGCGGCGAGCGAGAACAGGGCGAGGCGCTGCAGCGGGGTGGTCGGAATCGTCTCCCCCGCCGGAACCTCGATCGGAGGCAGGCGCCGGCGCGCCCGGTTCACCGCGACGAAGAGGACGGCGAACGCCCCCGCGATCGCGAGCACGCTCCACAGGATCGGTTGCATGGGCATCTCCTCCGGGGCCGGGAGGAGATGTACATTATTTCATACTTGATGTCAAGTAATTCTTTTGTCCTATTTCAGGACCGGCCGCGCGTGCACCGGCTGCACCGGCCGGTTGTTCGGCCCGTGCATGGCGTGTGCGAACGCCTCGACCTGCGCCGCCGAGATCGGAGCGGCCCGCTTCAGCACGAGCCAGCGCACCCCCTCGGTGCACGGCGGGGTCGTGAGCGAGCCGCTGAACCGGTAGTAGTCGCGATCGGCGGGGAGGAGCGACTCCGCGGCGAAGGCGGCGGGGAGCGCGAGTTTCTCCCCCGCCGACGTCGGGAGCGTCGCGACGATCGACTTCAGGGCGCCGTTCTCCTCCCCGTCCACGAACAGGAGCGCCAGCACCGCGAGATTCCCGTCTCGATCCGCGTGGACGAGGTGCGCCTCCATCGGGAACGACTTCCCCTCGATCCGGTTCTCGCTGGGAGTGTGGAAGTGGAGCTGCTTGAGCTCGAATGCGATCCCGTCGACGCTGAGGCTGCTCCCCGCGGCGTAGCTCACCTGCACCGTATGCCCGTTGTTGAGGATCTCGGTCCCGCCCGGCCGATAGGCGAACCCGAGCGCCGGCAGCTCGGCCTCGATGAAACCGGTCAGGTCGATCGGAGACTGCTCCATCCCCGCGCAGGCGCTGAACTGCGGGGACAACCTGGCCCACGCCTCGGGCCCCGCCTCCCCCGAATACGACCAGTGCCCTTCCTGTCCCGCGAAAGCGGCCGACGCCACGACCAGGCACAAAAGGCTCGTCACGAGTCTCACGGTTCGCTCCTTCGAAGTCCGGGGGCGGGGGCCTCGCGCGCCGGCATGGCGACGCACCGTAGCCCAGGAGCGGATCGCGCGGCCGTGACCGCGGTCAAACCACGTTTGCCTTCCGTTCGACCAGGAGCTCCCGGAGGATCGACCGATGGCAATGCGCCTCGTCGGCGCAATAACACCCGACCGCGAGAGCGGTCGTGTGCGACAACGCCGCGAGCAGGTCGAGGAGGCGGCTCGCGGCGGGGGCGGCCATCTCCCGCCGATACCGTTTCGCGAACGATCCCCACGCGCGGGCGTCCGCCGCGGCGAGCCCCTGCTTCAAGAGCGCCTCGCTCGGGGCCGCCTCGGGGAGCCAGACGTCGTAGAAGTCGCGGGCGGCGAGGTCTTTCCTGGGCACGCCGCGCGGCGGACGGCGGACCGTCCCGAGGCGGAGTCCTTCTCCCGGAAGGCGGGGCGAGCCGAGTCGGACGACGTGGATCGGCATCGGGACCTCAGGTGTCGCGGCGGCCGGGAGCGGGAGTCACGGCTTGACCACCACCGACTGGATCATCCGATGGATCGTCTCCATCCACTCCCCCTCGAGCTCCTTCGTGACGTTCACGCTGAGCAGCAGCAGCCGCCCCTCGAGCGACGCGCCGAGCATCACGTTGCGGACGTCGGTGTCCAGCGCGGGGGTTCGGAGATCGAGGAGGATGCAACGTCGCCCCGCCAGCGTCGTCACCTCGCTGCGGAACCACACCGCGGAAGGGTAGAGCTTGCGGAACGACCCGTCGAAGTACGCATGCGCGGCGTCGAGCTCCTCGGGGGGCATCGCGTTGGGCGTGTGATTCAACGCGAGGCTGACGGAGCCCGTCTCGTTCGACAACACGAAGGTCGGACGTTGCTCCGCCGGGTACTTGAGCTTCAGCTGCGCCTCCGGCATCGGCTGGAACGAGGTCGGGACGAGCATCTCGACCTTGCCGTCGAGCAGCGACCGGGTCGCCAGCGCGCTCTCCGCCCGCGCACCCGCCGGGACGGCGAATCCCAGAACCAACAGCAGCGATCCCACCCGGCAAGCGTTCTTCACGATTCCTCCCTCCGGGGTTGCGCCCCGGTGTGGTGGAGGATTACCCGAAATCGGGGTCGGGGTTCAAGACGCCGAGCTCGGGCACCTCGAACAACGGCCGCACGTCCAGCTCGCACTCCCCGAGCACCTCGGTGTACGGGACCGCCCACGCGAGCGCTTCCTCCATCGACGCGAGCTCGAGGGTGACGTAGCCCCCGACGAGCTCCTTGGATTCCGCGAAGGGTCCGTCGAGGACGACCGCCGTCGCTCCCCGCCGGAGGACCCGCCTGGAGCGCGAGCCCGGCTGCATCACCTCGGCGCCGAGGAAGACTTCGGCGCCTTTCATCTCCGCGATCACCCCGGCGACCGCCGCGCGTGCCGGCGGGGGCGGAAGCTCCCCGGCCTCGTACGCCGCCGTCGCCTTGGCGACGATCATGAACCTCGTCGTGGCGAGGTCCTTCGGCTTCTCGCCGAACCCGAGGTCCCACGGCTCGGTCAGCGGCCGGATCTCGAAGTCCGCGTCGCCCAGGGCCGCGCCGAAGCGCGACGCCCATCCGACCGCCTCGTCCCGCGTGTGGACGCGCAGCAGGCAGATCGCCGCCGGCAAGGCGTGGTCTTCCCCGAACGGGCCCGGCGTGACCGTGCCGACCCCTCCGCGAACGGCGATGCGGACGCCCAGGTTCGTCTGGCGCAACCCGGCGGCGTCGCGGAACACCCCTTGCCGCTTCATCTCCCCCAGGCTCCGCCCCACGCCGTCGATCAGCTCCTGCGGCGGGCGGAGCCCCGCCTCGTTGTGCGCGTTGGTCTTGTTCATCAGCAGGAATCGCATCGTGGTCTCACCTCGCCCCGAAGAACTCGATCAGAGCCGGCGCCAGGACCTTCGACTTCACCATGTGCGTCTGCCCGGGCAACGTCCGGTAGGAGGAGCGTTTCAGGATCCGCGCGAGCGCCTCCGCTCCGTTGCGCATCCACTGCGGGCTCTTCCCGCCGTCGATCACGAGGCAAGGCGCCGCGACTCCGGACCAGCGCCCCTCGGGCAAGGACCTGCCGCTCTGCAGCCCGTGGAGGAGCGAGAGATCGTACGGCAGCGTGTGCGCCACCTCGACGAGCTTCTTGAAGTTCGGCATCAGCCGCATGATCGCGATCACGAACCCGGGAGCACCGACCAGGCGCATGAAGCGCTTCACCATCTCGGCGCGATTCCCCTCGGCGAGAAGCCGCTTCATCCCCGGCACGAACTCCTCGGAGACCGGTTCGCGGGTGGCGTCGACGATGAGCGGCGGCTCGTACACGGCGACCTTGGAGACCGGAAGGCCGCTCGCCGCCGCGTCGAGGGCCAGGACCGCCCCCGAGGAGATGCCGAACAGCGACGCGGAGCCGCCGCTGGCGTGAACGAGCGCCGCGAGGTCCTCGACCTCGCGCTCGATCGACCAGGGAGCGCCGTTCCCGCTCGCCCCGCGCCCTCGCCGGTCGTACAGCACGACGGTGAAGTGCGGCTCGAGGTGTTTCGCGAGATCGGGCATCGGTCCCATGCCGCGGTGACAAAAGGCTCCGTCCACCAGGATCAGGGGGGGGCCGGATCCCCTCGTTTCATAGGCGATCGAGGTTCCATCGCGGGACGTGACGGCGGGCATCGCGTTTCTCCTTCCCCCGTGCGACGTACGGCGCGGCAGGAATTCGACACGATCGACGAGAATTCGGGGACCCGCATCTCCCAGCGGCCGATAGCGCCTGGTGTACGCTCCGCGCGATGAGCGATCTCGCGATCGGATTCGCAGATGTCGCCGCGGCCGCGGAGCGGCTGCGGGGCGTCGCGCATCGTACGCCGGTTCTGACCTCCCGCACCGCCGACGCCCGCACCGGGGCGACCGTCTTCTTCAAGTGCGAGAACTTCCAGCGCATGGGCGCCTTCAAGTTCCGGGGAGCCTACAACGCCCTCGCGAAGCTCTCCGCGGAGCAGCGCGCGAAGGGGGCGCTCGCGTATTCGTCGGGGAATCACGCGCAGGCGATCGCCCTCGCGGCCCGCCTGCTCGGGATGCCGTCGGTCCTCGTGATGCCGCACGACACGCCGGCGGGGAAACTCGCCGCGACCCTCGGGTACCAGCACGGAGTCCCGGGGAGCGGGATCGTGCGGTACGACCGCTACGCCGAGGACCGCGAGGCGATCGGCCGGCGCCTCGCCGCCGAGCGCGGAATGACGCTCGTTCCCCCCTTCGACCACCCGGACGTCATGGCCGGCCAGGGCACCGCGGCCCTCGAGCTGATCGAGCAAGCCGGGACGCTCGACCTGCTCCTCGTGTGCGTCGGCGGCGGCGGGTTGCTTTCCGGATGCGCGACGGCCGCGCACGGCACGACCCCGGGAATCGAGGTGATCGGCGTCGAGCCCGAGGCCGGCAACGACGTGCAGCTGAGTCTCGCCCGCGGGGAGATCGTGACGATCGGAACCCCGCGCACGATCGCCGACGGCGCGCAAACGCAAGCCCCCGGGACGCTCACCTTCCCGGTGATCCGGAAACTCGTCGGACGCCTCGTCACCGTCACCGACGCGCAACTCGTCGAGACGATGCGTTTCTTCGCCGAGCGCATGAAGCTCGTCGTCGAGCCCACCGGCTGCCTGGCAGCCGCGGCGCTGCTCCACGGCGTCGTGCGCGCCGCCGGGAAGCGGGTCGTCGTGATCGTCAGCGGCGGCAACGTCGATCCGGGCCGGTACGCGGAGTTGCTTTCCGGATCCTGACCCGCCGCCGTCCCCCCCGAAATCCGCTCACTCCCCTCCGGAGAGAAAGAACTTCCAGTTGTCGGGGATCTCCCGCAGGCCGCCGACCGCCGCCAGCTTCTCCTGGGTCAGCGGCACCACCTTGAAGTCCGCCTCGACGCAGACCACCCCGTCCTCGAGCCGCGCCTCGGTGTGGACGACGAGGGGGTCCCACGGACCCGCCTGCTCCCGGATCCGTCCGACGAGGGTCAGCGGTCTTCCGACGGGCGCGGGCCGGTGGTAGGTCGTCGTGGCCGATCGCAGGATCCACCCGGCCTCGCGGTTCGGCCCGAGGAGGGTCGCGACCCACGTGGAGAAGCAGTCCAGCGCGGTGTAGACGAGGCCCCCGTGCGTGATGCCGGGGAATCCGTCCATCCTCGAGGTGGGGACGAAGCGGCCGGACAACGCCCCCTCCGCCGGATCGCGTCGGATCTCGATGTGCAGTCCGGCGGGGTTGTCGAGCCCGCACCCGAAGCAGGTGTTGTGGGGAAGCAGCTCGCGGTTGAGCAGGGGCGAGTCGTTCAATCGTCCTCCCTTCGGTCCGACACCCCCGGCGCGCTCCCCGCGTCCCGGGCCGAGGCGCCCCGCCTACGGGTTGGCCGGCGCTTGCGCGGATCGGGGCCCTCGTGGAAGGGGACATCCTAACGCGGGCCCTTCGCGAGCTCCTCCTCCCGCAGCTCCCGCCGGAGGATCTTGAGCACCGTGCTCTTCGGGAGCTCCTTCCGGAACTCCACCGCGCGGGGCACCTTGTACGCGGCGAGGTAGTCCCGGCAATACGCCTCGATCTCCTCCGCCGTCGCGACCATCCCCGCCTTGACGACGACGAAGCTCTTGACGACCTCCCCACGCTTCGCGTCCGGGATGCCGATGGAAGCGGCCTCCTGGACCGCGGGGTGGGACATCAGCACCGCGTCCACCTCGTCGGGGTACACGTTGTACCCGGAGACGAGGATCATGTCCTTCTTGCGTCCGGCGATGAAGAAGTACCCCTCGTCGTCCATCCGCGCGATGTCGCCGGTGCGAAGCCATCCGTCGCGCAGGGCGAGCGCCGTCTCGTCGGGGCGGTTCCAGTAGCCGCGCATCACCTGCGGCCCCTTCACGAGGAGCTCTCCCTCCTCGCCGACGGGGAGGTCGCGGGTGCCGGTCTCGAGATCGACGATCCTCGCGTCGGTCTCGATGAAGGGGACGCCGATGCTCCCCACCTTGCGGCGGCCGAGCGGGTTGCCGTGCGTGACCGGCGAGGCCTCGGTCAGGCCGAATCCCTCCACGATCGGGGCGCCGGCGACCTGCTCGAAGCGGCGCAAGACGTCGACCGGAAGCGGGGCCGAGCCCGAGAAACACGCCTTCACGCACGAGAGGTCGAGCTTCGCGATCCCCGGGTAGTCCGCGACCGCGGCGAACATCGCGGGGACCCCGATGAACAGGGTGACGCGGCGCCTGGTCACCGCCTCGACGAGCGCGTGGATGTCGCGCGGGTTGGGGACGAGGACCATCGCGCACGCGGCGAAGACCGGGAAGTTCAGGCACGTCGTCATGCCGAAGACGTGGAAGAGGGGCAGCGCCGACAGGAAGACGTCGGAGGCGGAGTCGTCGATGTGCAGCCACGCCACGGCGGTCTGCGCGTTGACGGAGAGGTTGCGGTGCGTGAGGACCGCGCCCTTCGCGACGCCGGTCGTCCCGCCCGTGTACTGCAGGACGGCGATGTCGTCGAGTCCGACCGTGACGGCGGGGGGATCCGGCCGGGTCCCGTCGACCAGCCTGCGGAAGCGGTGGACGTTCGGCTCCGGCCGGACCTTCGCGTAGGTGGGCGGCCGGGTGCGCCCGAGCTTGAGCGGGGCGAGGAGGTTGAGCGGGAAGCCGAGGTATTCCGGAATGGAGGCGACGACGTAGTGCTTCACCGGAAGCTGCTCGCGGATCGGCCGGATGCGCTGCTCGAACAGGAAGTCGGCGACGATCGCGACCTCGCAGTTGGCGTCGAACCACTGGTGCTCGATCTCGCGGGCGACGTAAAGCGGGTTCGTCATCACGACGTGCCCGCCGGCGGCGAGGACCGCGTAATACGCGATGACGGTCTGCGGGAGGTTCGGGAGCTGGATCGCGACCCGCGTCCCCTTCACCACCCCGAGCCGCGCGAGAGCGGTCGCGAGCCGGTCGACCTGATCCTTGAGCTCGCGGTAGGTGAGCCGCCGGTTGAGGAACCAGATCGCCGTGCTCTCCGGGTGACGCTCCGCGGCGCGGTCGAGCGCCTGGGGCAGCGTGAGGTCGGCGAAGGCGAACTCCGCCGGGATCCCCTCGTCGTAGACGGCGTGCCAGACCCGCTTGTCCATGGAAGCCTCGCGCGGGGCCCGGCCCGCATCGTAGCGTCCGGGGTGTCCGCGGCGCCACGGAGCTCGCCTCGAGCCCGACGTCAGCCGGCGACACGCGTGCGCCCCCGGCGGAGCAGCCACGCCAGGTAGCAGGCGGCCGTGACGTCGTACGCGAGGCAGAACGGCGGCCACCACACCGGAACTCCCGGATTCGCGATGGCTTCGCCGTGAACCAGATCGAAGATCCCGTGGGCGGCGAGCGCCGCCGCGACGATCCACAGCGACGACTTGAAACCCCACACCGCGAGCGCCACGAAGACCGCGCCGGCCAGCGCCTCCAGAACGAGCACGTGCGTGGACCCGCCGAGGACGGCGAACAAGGAGTAAAGCAACGCGATGACGATCATCACCGTGGGATAGAAGGCCCGGTCGCGGTCCAGGCCGACGACCGTGGCGAACAAACCGATGGCGAGTGCCAGAACCGTTCCGATCAGGAATGCCACGACGCGCTCCTCGTTTCGTTAAGCAGCCGGCACGGCACCCGGGGAGGAACGAGTCCTGAAGGCATAGATCGCCCAGCCCAAGGTGTCTCGCCCCCATCGAAGGTACAAGGCCTTCGCCTTGGCGACGCGCTCCAAGAGCTCGCGCAGATCCTGGTCGTCCGGATGGGACCGGGCGTACTCGGCCGTCGCATACCATTGAAGACCTTCGTACCGGTCCCAGTCGTCCCCATTGCTCACGAAGGTGTGAACCAAGTCGAGTCCTCGCAACTCCCCCGCCTCGACGTTACCGGAATGTGTCCCGAAGTCGTCTCGGGTCGCCCCGGCGGCCTCGAGGTAGTCCTCGGATGGTCCCCGGAGCCAGTAGGGCTCCCCGACGACTACCCAACCACCGGGCTGAACCATGCCCGACAGCGCGTCCAAAGTCGCTGCGTGCCCACCAAACACCCAGCTGGCACCGATGCACGAGGCCAGAGCCAAGCGATGCGGCTCTTCGGGCCTGAAGTCAGAACCGTTCATCTCTCTGAAGTCGACCTCTGCCCCTGGCACCCGCATCTCCAGGCGTCTCCGCGCGTCGGCGATGCAGAAGGGCGAGATGTCGATTCCGATTCCGCGGACGCCGTACGCTTCAGCGAGACGAATCAGGAACTCACCCTTCCCACATGCGATGTCGACCACGCGTGCATCGTCGGGAAGGCGGAGGAGTCCAACAAGCCGCGCCAACTTCTCTTCGCTCGTGGGATTGCAGACCACGTGCTCCCGATGAGTGATGTCGAAAAACTTCCACGTATCCATGAGCCAGACCTCCGCCTGCCTGAAGCACACGTTCGGGGGCGCCCCGCGTGGCGCGACTCGTGCCTTGAACGGGGCGTGGCACGCGAGTGCGGCCGCCGGAACGGGTTGTTAGGCGGCTGGTACACGGTTCTTCTGTCGCTCCAACGCGACAGAGCCCGAACGAGCATGCCGGGCCCTATCTCACCCCCATGACGTCCTGGAGCTTGGCCGTGTCGACGTACTGCTGGAACCTGGTCACCTTGCCGTCTTTGATGTCCCAGACGTGGCACACCTGCGCGTCCATGCCCTTGCCCGTCGGCTTGTACGTTCCGCTGTAGCGTGCTTCCACGATCACGCTGCCGCCGGCAGCGTGGAATGACGTGGTGTGGACGGCAAAGCCGTCCCACTCCGTCCCCAGTTTCATGAACAGGTTGTTCAGGACGGCGTCCGGTCCCACCCAGGCCTCGCCGCTCGGCATATAGGGGTTGTTCTCCGCCTGATACCACCTGATATCCGCGCTCATGGCCTCGAGAACGGTCGGGATGTCCCCTCGACCAAACGCGTCGTAGAGGCTCTTCAGCAGGCTTGCGTTGTCCATGCTCTCTCCCGGGATGCGGCCTTCCGCGAATGATCTTTCGGTTCCGAACATACTCCTTGGGCCAGCCGCGCAATCGAACGTTATCGCGTTCGGCCGCAGGGCGCAGCCCGGTCCGCTGGAACGCGCGGTTGGACGGCTCACTCTGGAGCATCAAGCCCGTGCGCACGGACAATCCGAGACACGGCTCCCAGTCGCAGCCGTCCGCCTCCGCCAATCCGCCGCAGTTCAGCCCCCAGGTCTAACTCCCAGGCTCGTTGATCGGCTTCCGACAGCTCGCTCAGCAGTCGATCCAGACCGATGGCCCGCACCCAATCGACCATTTCCGCGTCCGTATCGGCCTCGAAGACGGTGACCTCCATCTCCTCGACGTGATCGATCGACAGTCCTGCCTCGGCGAAGTCGCGAGTGATTCGCTCGAGGTCCGCATAGCGAAACGGTCCGGGCGCTTCAGGGTCGATGCCCGGCAGCGCACGGTAGCGTGCCAGCAGCCGCCTCGGAAGCGAGTAATACGCCACTCGATCAGGCTCAGCCAACAGGGCTGCGACCACCACACCTGTCGGCAGCAGTGCCTTGCGGGCATTCACCAAAGCAGCGATCGGCGCGGACATGTACATCAATCCCCACCGAACGGTCACCGCGTGAAAGTAGTTCGATGGGACGTCAGGAGAGATCGCCGCGTCCGCCGAGCGGAGGTCGAGGTTCGACATTCCACCGTGACGTGCCTTGTCCCTCGCGATCTCCAGGACCGCGTCGTCCCGGTCTACACCTACAACGGTGCCATCCGGAGCTACTCGTCGCGCAGCCCGTAGCGCCGGCTCGCCTCGTCCGGTCGCCAGGTCGAGAACGCGCATACCTGGCCCAACCCCTGCGAGGTCGAGCATCCGCTCACTAAGAGGCGCGGTCAGACGCGATTCGATAGCATCGTACTTCCGCCAGAACTCCTCGGGACTCAGAACCTTTCGATCCGTCACGACTCGTTTGTCCGCTCGTCCGTCCAACGC